>JAGBXS010000030.1 GCA_017629175.1 Clostridia bacterium | reverse complement strand
GTATATAGATGCATCGCCGTGAGGGTTCAGCATCATGGTCTGACCTACCACCTTGGCACATTTGGTCTTTGCACCAGTCAAAAGCCCCATACGGTACATGGTATAGAGAAGCTTTCTGTGGGCAGGTTTAAAGCCGTCGATGGCAGGAATTGCACGGGATACGATCACGCTCATGGCGTAGGGCATATAGTTGCTTTCCAGAACGTGGGTGATATTTACGTCAATAGGCTCTGCCGCCTGAATCAGAGGTTCGGTATTCTTTTTTCTTTTTGCCATAAGTCACCTCTTTTATCAAACGTCGGCAAGGTCGTAGTATTTAGAGCCGTATGCCGCGATCATTTCTTTTCTGCCAGGAAGATTATCACCCAAAAGCACGTCAAACATTTCGAAGGTTTTTTGTTCATCCTCGGGCATGATGCGGATCAAGCGTCTGGTGGCGGGATGCATAGTGGTGCGAGACATCATTTCCGGTTCGTTTTCACCAAGACCCTTGGATCGCTGAATGGTAAACTTCTTTCCCTCCAGCTTGGATAGGATCTGCTGCTTTTCGGCATCGTTGTACGCAAAATAGGTTTCGTCCTTGCAGTTGATCTCGTAAAGCGGTGTCTCTGCAATATAGACACGCCCCTCACGGATCAAGGTGGGCAGCAGACTATAGAAGAGTGTTAAGATCAAGGTTCTGATCTGATAACCGTCTACGTCGGCATCGGTACAGATAATGATCTTATTCCAGCGAAGCTGATCCAAGTCAAAGGTAGAAACGTTTTTCCCGCGTTGGGGCTTCAGCTCCATGCCGCATCCGATAACCTTGATAAGATCCAGAATGATGTCGTTTTTCATCACCTTTTCGGGAGAAGCTTTTAAGCAGTTCAAGGTCTTCCCTCGTACGGGAATGATGGCCTGGAACTCTGCATTGCGGGCAAGCTTACAGCTGCTCAAAGCAGAGTCGCCCTCTACAATATACAGCTCACAGACATCGGGATCCTTGGAGCGGCAATTTACAAACTTCTCGACCGCGTTGGCAAAATTGTCAACCGGCTGGGTAAGCTTCTTTTTGATATTGGTGCGCATTTGATCCGCAGATTCGCGGGAGCGCTTGTTCACCAGGATCTGCTGGCAAACCTTGTCAGCAAATGCAGGATTTTCGGCAAAAAACGCATCCAAGGACTGCTTAAAGAACTCCGTCATCGCCTTGGTGATGAAGGGATTGTTGATAGCTTTCTTGGTCTGGTTTTCGTAGGAGGTCTGCGTAGAGAAGGAGTTAACTACCAAAACCAAAGAGTTCTTGATATCATCAAAAGTAGCCTTGGTTTCGTTTTTGGAGTACTTCCCCTTCTCGGAGCAATATTTATCCACTGCGTAGACAAAAGCGGCTTTTGCGGCTTTATCGGGACATCCGCCGTATTCCAGGAAGGATGCGCAGTGATAATACTCCAAGAGATTAACCTCATTGGAGAAGCAGAAGGCAAAATCGATCTTCAGCTTATAGTCGGCTTTATCGGGACGGTCTCTTCCCACGCGCTCGCAAGAATATTGCTGAATGGGGGTCATTCCCGTATCACCAACAAGCTCTGCCATGTAATCGGCAATGCCGTTTTCATAATAAAAGCTCTGCTTTTCGGTGACACCCTCTTGGGACTCCCATTGAAGATTTAACGTCAAGCCGGCGTTTACAACCGCCTGCTTCTTCATGGTTCTGACAAAGAAGTCATACGGAATGTTGGTATCGGTGAAAACCTCCGCGTCGCTCTTCCAGCGAACAACGGTACCGCTCTTATTCTTGGGACAGGCAGATCTGATCAGCTCACCGGCAGGCTCACCTTTTTTGAAGGAAATGCTGTACTGAACGCCCTTTTGATAGGAGGTAACCTCCATAAATTCAGAAGCGTACTGGGTAGCACAGGCACCCAAGCCGTTCAGGCCAAGGGAGTATTCGTACGCGCCGCCATCGGCGTTGTTGTATTTACCGCCGGCATACAGCTCACAGTAAACCAGCTCCCAGTTGTAACGCTGTTCCTTTTCGTTCCAATCCAGGGGTACGCCTCTGCCGAAATCCTCTACTGTCATGACGTGATCGGCATCTACGGTTACGTTAATAGTCTTTCCGTACCCTTCGCGAAACTCATCCACAGAGTTTGATAGGATCTCAAAGAATGAATGCTGACAGCCTTCCAAGCCGTCAGAGCCAAATATAACCGCAGGACGCTTACGAACTCGATCTGCGCCCTTCAACATGGAAATGCTTTGACTGCCGTAATCTTCTGTCTTCTTCGCCATAAATAAACCCTTTTGCTTTCGTTAGTTAATTACTTTGCAGGATCGTAGAAGCCCACCTTGCGATATACCTTGGAAAGTGTCTTGCGCGCAACGTAGGATGCCTTTTCCGCGCCCTCGATCAGGATCTGATTGATGTACGCTTTATCGGACATATAATGCTGATACTCGTTTTGAAGAACAGCCAATTCGTCTGCAACCGCTTCGCCCACGGCAGACTTGAAATCACCGTAACCCTTTCCAGCGAACTCGGACTCGATCGCCTCGAAGGTCTTGCCGGTGACTGCGCTGTAAATGCTCATCAGATTGTTGATACCGTATTTGCCCTCGGCGTAGCGAACCTCTCCGTCGGAATCGGTAACGGCCTTACGGATCTTACGGATGACCACATCCTTGGTGTCCAGCATGAAGATGGTTCCATCCCCCGTCTCGGACTTGCTCATCTTCTTGGTGGGATCGGAGAGGGACATAATGCGGGCGCCGGTCTCGGAGGTCAGCCCCTTGGGGATCTTGAAGGTGTCACTGTATGCGTGGTTAAAACGCGTTGCGATATCTCTGGTCAGCTCAAGATGCTGAAGCTGGTCATTGCCCACGGGAACAAGGTCAGCCTGGTAAAGCAAAATATCTGCCGCCATCAACACGGGATAGGTATAAAGTCCGCCGTTGATGTTGTCGGCGTGACGGGCAGATTTATCCTTGAACTGCGTCATGCGATTCAGCTCGCCCATCATGGCGTAGCAGTCAAGCACCCAACCAAGCTGAGAATGGGCAGGAACCATGCTTTGCAAAAACAACGTGCTCTTGTTGGGATCAATGCCTGCGGCAAGGTAGATGGCCGCGGTCTTGAAGCAATTCTGACGCAGCTCGGCGGGAACCTGGCGCACGGTGATGGCGTGCAGGTCTGCCAACATATAGTAGCAAAGATATTCGTCCTGCACCTTGACCCAGTTGCGCAATGCGCCAAGGTAGTTTCCCAGCGTAAGCGTTCCGGAAGGCTGAATGCCGGACAAGACAACTTTTTTCGTTTCGTTCATTTCCATGATAATCGGTACCTCGTATCTTTCCGCACCGGGGCCAAACCGGATTGAAACAACCAAAACTTGCCCCTGTGACAGATTTATATCACTATATTTTGTATTATAACACATAAGGAACGAATTTTCAATAAAAATTTTATAGAAAAATGTATTTACTTTTTCGTTTTCTTGATGTATAATCAAAAAAGAAAATTATGGAGGTAGATTTTATGAAAAAAGTCATTGTTGAAACTTCTGCAAGACACGTTCATCTTTCCGAAGCAGATCTTAAGATCCTGCTTGGCGAAGGCAATGAACTGACCATCAAAAAGATGCTTTCTCAGCCCGGCCAATATGCCAGCAACGAAAGAGTTAATCTGGTTGGCCCCAAGAAGGCTATTAACAACGTTTTGATCCTTGGCCCTGCTCGTAAGGAGACTCAGGTCGAGATCTCTCTGACCGATGCAAGAACCCTGGGTGTTTCTGCAGCGATCCGCGAATCCGGCGACATCGACGGCACCGCAGGCATCAAGCTGGTTGGTCCCGCAGGTGAGGTTGAGATCACCAAGGGCGTTATTGCCGCTAAGCGTCACGTTCACCTGGATCCTGCTACCGCAGAGGAGCTGGGTGTGAAAGACAAGCAGATCGTTTCCGTTAAGGTTGACGGCGAGAGAGGCCTTACCTTCGGTGAGGTTGTCGTTCGCGTAAACCCCAATTTCGCTCCCGCGGTTCACCTCGATACAGACGAGGCAAATGCAGCCGCACTTTCCGGCGAAGTTTACGGCGAGATCATTGCGTAAGCAAACGTAAAATTTTCGATACTAAAATTTAAAGGAGATAAACAACATGAGCAATGAGACTTACGAATACGCAGTCAGCCATGAAGTGGCTGAAATGTGTGTAGTCAAGAATGGCCCTAACCACGGTCCCGCTCCTCTGCCCGAGGAAGGTATGTGGGTGCAGGCAAGACAGATCGGTGACATTTCCGGCTATACCCACGGTGTGGGCTGGTGTGCTCCCCAGCAGGGCGCTTGCAAGCTGTCCCTCAACGTTAAGAACGGTATTATCGAGGAAGCTTTGGTTGAAACCATCGGCTGCTCCGGTATGACTCACTCTGCGGCAATGGCTGCTGAGATCCTCCCCGGTAAGACTCTTCTTGAGGCTCTTAATACCGACCTCGTTTGCGATGCTATCAATACTGCTATGCGTGAGCTTTTCCTTCAAATTGTTTACGGTCGTTCACAGTCGGCCTTCTCCGAAGATGGTCTTGTAATAGGCGCAGGTATGGAAGACCTCGGTAAAGGCTCTCGCTCGATGGTTGGTACCATGTACGGCACCAAGGACAAGGGCGTTCGTTACCTCGAAATGACCGAAGGCTACTGCACTCGTATGGCTCTTGACGAAAACAACGAAGTTATCGGTTACGAATTCGTTTCGCTCGGCAAGATGACCGACCTTATCAAGAAGGGCGTTGAACCCAACGAAGCATACAAGCAGTCTATCGGCACTTACGGCAGATTTGACGATGCGGTCAAGTACATTGACCCCCGCCACGAATAATTAAAGGAGGTAAATACCATGGCATTGTTTGAAGGTTACGAAAGACGTGTTGATAAAATCAACGCTGTTCTTAAGGAATATGGCATTTCCTCTATCGATGAGTGCAAAGAAATCACTCTCGCAAAGGGTATCGACTGCGACAAGATCGTTCGCAGCACCCAGCCCATTTGCTTCGAAAACGCTATCTGGGCTTACACTGTAGGTTGCGCAATCGCAATCAAGAAAGGCTGCACCAAGGCTGCTGACGCTGCTGCCGCTATCGGTATCGGTCTTCAGGCTTTCTGTATCCCCGGCTCTGTTGCTGAAAACCGCAAGGTTGGTTTAGGCCACGGAAATCTTGGTAAAATGCTCCTTTCCGAAGAGACCGAGTGCTTCTGCTTCTTAGCAGGTCACGAGTCCTTCGCTGCTGCTGAAGGCGCTCTCAAGATCGCTCTTAACGCTAACAAGGTTAGAAATAAGCCCCTCCGCGTTATCCTCAACGGTCTCGGCAAGGACGCTGCTATGATCATTTCCAGAAT
>JAGBXS010000029.1 GCA_017629175.1 Clostridia bacterium | reverse complement strand
TCCCATGATCCGCACCATGAAGGTGAAGAGCGAGAATATGTACCGCGCCGCACAGCGTGGCTTCATCAACGCCACGGATCTGGCGGATTACCTCACCAAGCGGGGAATGCCCTTCCGTACCGCCTACAAGACCGTTGGCTCCATCGTCTCCGATTGCATTGCGGCAGGCAAGGTTCTGGAAGATCTTCCCTTAGAGACCTACAAAGCCTATTCCGAGCTGTTTGACCAAGACCTCTACGAGGAGATCTCCCTTAAGACCTGTGTCTCCAAGAGAATTTCCGAGGGCGCAACGGGCTTTGCATCGGTAGAAAAACAAATCAAAGATTTTAAAACGTTTTTAAATGAAAAGAAAGGATAAATTACAATGAAAAAGTTTATTGCATTGGCACTCTGTGCTATCATGACCCTGACTATGTTCACCGGATGCGGCGTAAAGGGTAAGACTCTCGCCGAGGTAAAAGAAGCTGGCAAGCTGGTAGTAGCAACCAGCCCCGATTTCCCTCCCTTTGAGACCCTCGAGGGCGGCAAGGTTGTTGGTATCGAGGTTGACATCCTCACCCTGATCTGCCAGGAGATGGGCGTTGAGCTTGAGATCGTTCAGATGGACTTTGACACCGTTTTGGTTGGTATCCAGTCCGCTAAGTACGACTGCGGTATGTCCGGCATCACCGCTAACGTAGAACGTAAGAAGAACATGCTCTTCACCGTTCCCTACTACGAAGCTGCACAGGTAATCGTTGTCAAGGAAGGTAGCGACATCAAGAGCAAGGCCGATCTGGAAGGCAAGAAGGTTTCCGTTCAGACCGGTACCACCGCAGACGAAGGCTGTAAGGAAGCAGGCTACGACGTGCAGGCATTCAATGCCAACGCAGACGCAAAGGCAGCTCTCACCACCGGTAAGGTAGAGGCTTGGGTTGTTGACAACCTCACCGCTATCCAGATGGTTGAGGAGGGCGACGGCCTGGTGATCCTGGAAGAGAAGATGACCACCGAGCCCTACGCATTCGCATTTGCATTCGGCTCTGAGGATCTGGTTGCAGAGATGGATAAGATCCTGACCAAGCTCATCGAGGACGGCACCGTTGAGGAGATCTTCGACAAGTACGGCGAGACCTACTTCAAGCCCTAAGGGAATAAAGGTTATAAGCAGCTCCGCAGTCCCTGCGGAGCCGCTTAGGTTTATACCATCTCTCAAAAACATCGAGTAAGGAATAAATGCATGAATTGGTTTGATAAACTGCAAGATACCTTCCTGGAAGACGACCGCTATCTGTGGCTGTTGGAAGGTCTCGGAAACACACTTCTCATCACCCTCGGCGCTTTGCTGATCGGTGTGGTCATCGGTGGCCTCATCGCTATCGCAAAATATTTCGCCGAAGGAAACAAAAAGCTTCGCATCCTGAACTGGATCTGCGATCTTTACACCACGGTGATCCGCGGCATTCCCGTCACCGTTTTGCTGTTGGTGTTCTTCTACATCATCTTCGTATCCGCTACCGACGGTGTTCCCGTTGCCATCGTGGCATTCGGTATCAACTCCGGTGCTTACATGGCAGAGCTGATCCGTAGCGGTATAGGCGCCGTAGATAAGGGACAGATGGAAGCCGCAAGAAGCCTTGGCCTCTCCAAGGGCCAGGCCATGGCGAAGATCATTTTCCCCCAGGCCATCAAAAACATCCTGCCCGCCATCGGTAACGAGTGTATCGCCCTTTTGAAAGAGACCTCCGTTGCCGGTTACGTTGCCGTAGTGGACATCACCAAGGCGGCGACCAATATCCGTAACACCACCTTTGATGCGGTCAACCCCATCATTCTTCTGGCACTGGTTTATCTGGTAATGGTGGTTATCATGACGAAACTTCTCTCCGTATTCGAAAGGAGGTTGCGTAAGAGCGATGGAAAATAAAAATTTTACTTCCGAAGAAGCGGTGATCCGCGTCCGCGGGTTAAAAAAGAATTTCGATAAAGTCCCGGTTCTCAAAGGAATCGATATCGATATCCACAAAGGCGACGTTGTCTGCGTCATCGGCGCCTCCGGTTCGGGCAAATCCACCTTCTTGCGTTGTTTGAACCTTTTGGAACAGCCTACCGACGGTAGCATCTACTTCGAGGGAGCCGATCTGACCGGCTCTAAGGTGGATCTCAATCTCCACCGCCAGAAGATGGGCATGGTGTTCCAGCAGTTCAATCTGTTCCCTCACTATACCGTATTGAAGAACATGACCCTGGCTCCCATGATGCTGAAAAAGGTTCCCAAGGAGCAAGCAGAAGAAAAGGCAATGGCTCTCCTTGCCCGTGTCGGCCTTGCAGACCGCGCCGATTCCTATCCCAACCAGCTTTCCGGCGGTCAGAAACAGCGTGTGGCCATCGTCCGTGCTCTTTGCATGGAGCCTGACGTGATGCTCTTTGACGAGCCCACCTCCGCTCTCGACCCCGAGATGGTAGGGGAGGTACTGGACGTTATGAAGGAGCTTGCCCGCGACGGCATGACCATGGTGGTGGTTACCCACGAGATGAACTTCGCCCGTGAGGTGGCAAACCGCGTGATCTTCTTAGACGACGGCGTTATCGCAGAAGAGAACACTCCCAAAGAGCTGTTCGGCAATCCTCAGACGGAACGCCTCAAAACCTTCCTCTCCAAAGTGCTTTGATCAGGAGTTTTTACCATGAACTTAAAAGGAAGAAGCTTTTTAAAACTGCTTGATTTTACTCCCGAAGAAATCGGATATCTTTTGGATCTGGCCGCAGATCTGAAGGCAAAAAAGAAAAGCGGCGTTCCTCACCGCCTCTGCGAGGGGAAGAACATCGCTCTGCTGTTCGAGAAGACCAGCACCCGTACCCGTTGCAGCTTTGAGGTTGCAGGCTATGACCTGGGTATGCACGTGACTTATTTGGATCCCAAAAGCTCCCAGATGGGCAAGAAGGAAAGCATCGCAGACACCGCAAGAGTCCTGGGCAGAATGTTCGACGGTATCGAATACCGTGGCTACGGCCAAGAGATCGTAGAAGATCTCGCCGACTACGCAGGCGTTCCCGTTTGGAACGGGCTGACCAACGAGTTCCATCCCACCCAGATCCTTGCTGATTTCCTGACCATCCGTGAGCATTTCGGCTCTCTGAAAGGCAAGAAGCTTGTCTACTTAGGCGATGCCCGCTACAACATGGGCAACTCTCTCATGGTGGGCTGTGCAAAGATGGGCATGGATTTCGTTGCCTGCTCCCCCGAAGCATATTTCCCGTCCGAGGAACTGCGGACCGCCTGTGCAGAGGTTGCCAAAGAGACCGGCGCTACCCTTTCCTTCATCACCGACCCCAAGGAAGCGGTGACGGATGCCCACGTGCTGTATACCGACGTGTGGGTGTCCATGGGCGAACCGGAAGAGGTTTGGGAACAGCGCATTAAAGATTTGTCTCCCTACCGCATCACCAAGGAGCTGATGGACATCGCAGGGGAGCAGTGCCGCTTTATGCACTGCCTGCCCGCCTTCCACGATCTCAAAACCGAGGTTGGTGTACAGATCTACGAGAAATTCGGTATCGACTGCATGGAGGTCACCGACGAGGTCTTCGAAAGCGAAGCCTCCATCGTCTTCGACGAGGCGGAAAACCGTATGCACACCATCAAGGCCGTTATGGCGGCTACTTTGGCTTAAAAGAACGTTAAAACCCCTTTCTTTCCGAAAAGAAAGGGGTTTTAAAATCCCCAAAGAAACGTACCTTGAAAAAAATAAGAAGCTTTTTTCATAAGCTTCTTTTTCTTTCCGAAAACGCCGGTTTTCGGCATTGGGTTTTCTTTGGGGTATGGGGTATTTCTTTTTTTCGAAAAGAAATACCCCATAATCATCCTTCTTACTGAATATTATCCGCGTATGCGCAAGCGGCAAGAGCGGCAACCGCGCCGTCAGCCACAGCAGTGGTCACCTGACGGATGGTCTTGGTTCTGCAGTCACCTGCGGCAAACACACCGGCAGTTCCGGTAACGCAGTCCTCGCCGCACTGAATGTATCCTCTGGGATCCAGAGGAACCAACCCGCTGAACACCTCGTTCTGAGGTACCAAACCGATGGCAACAAACACGCCGTCCACCATCAGATCACTTACGGTGCCGTCAGCTTCCTTGCGGATGCGAATGCCCTCCAGAGCATCCCCGCCGATAAAGCCGTCTACCACGGTGCCCAGGATCACTTCCACGTTGGGTTTCGTGGCAAGCTTATCCTGTAGCTTCTGCTCACCGGTAAGGAAGTCAAGGTTCTGCACCACAGTGACCTTCTTGGCAAGGTCTGCCAGCAGAATAGCCTCCTGCAAAGCAGAGTTACCGCCGCCGATGACAGCCACTTCCTTGCCTTCGTAGAACGCGCCGTCGCATACCGCGCAGAAGGAGATTCCTTCGCCGATATACTTCTCTTCACCCGGAAGCCCCAGCAAACGGTGCTTCGCGCCGGTGGCGATGACAAGGGATTTCGCGGTGAACTCGCCGGAATCGGTAACAACGGTCTTATAAACGCCGTCCTTCACCTCCAGCACCTCAGCGCATTCCACTTCTGCTTCCTGCGCCAGAACCTGCTCTACCATCTTTTCGCCGAACTCGTTGCCGGTGATCTCGGTAAAGCCGGGAATGTTCTCAACCTTGGGAGAATAGGTGATCTGTCCGCCGAAGCTTCCTTTTTCGATCACCAAAACGGTTTTATTCGCCCTGCGTGCATACAGGGCGGCGGTGAGCCCCGCAGGTCCACCGCCGATAACGATCAAATCATACATATTTGATTCTTCCCTTAATTCGTAGTTTATGCGTTCAGCATCTTCTTGATGTCGGAAACGCCGGTGAACTTAGCCATCTCGCCGTTCTTTACAACTACCAGCGTGGGAGCCTGCTTCACACCAAACTCAGCCGCCAGGTCAGCGTGCTCATTGGCAAGAAGCTTCTCGTATGCAAAGCCTGCCTTGTCCAGCAGTGCGCAAGCGATCTTACAGTTGGGGCATGTAGCGGTGGTGAACAGCCATGCGCCGTCGTTTGCGTTTTCTGCGGGAGCCGCCTCGCAACTGCAGGTCTCTTCTGCATTGATGGGACCCTCGTGAGTCAGCTTAGAACCTGCAATGTCGTAAACCTTACGATCCTTGTACTCCTGTGCCTTACCGTCGTTCCAGTTCTGAATGGGACGGTAGTAACCGGTGATACGGCTGTAAACCTCGGTCTTCTGACCGCACTCGGGGCAGATGAACTGCTCGCCAACCAGGTATCCGTGATCTCTGCACACAGAGTAGGTGGGAGACATGGTGTAGTAGGGCAGCTTGTAGTTCTCAGCGATCTTGCGGATAAGGGTAGCCGCGGACTTCCAGTCAGGCAGCTTCTCGCCCAAGAAGGCGTGGAATACGGTACCGGAGGTGTAAAGGGTCTGGAGCTCGTCCTGAACGTCCAAAGCGGAGAAGATGTCCTCGGTGTAACCAACGGGCAGGTGAGAGCTGTTGGTGTAGTAAGGAGTCTCGCCGTCCTTGCCGCCCGCGGTGATGATGTCGGGGTAGAACTTCAAGTCGTGCTTAGCCAAACGGTAAGAGGTGGACTCTGCGGGAGTAGCCTCCAGGTTGTACAGATCGCCGTACTCTACCTGATAGTCGGAAAGTCTCTCTCTCATGTGGTTCAGAACGTCCTTGGTGAACTTCTGAGCGGCCTTATCGGTGAGGTTCTTACCCAGCCACTTGGCGTTGAGACAAGCCTCGTTCATACCAACCAGACCGATGGTGGAGAAGTGGTTGTTGAAGGTTCCCAGATAACGCTTGGTGTAAGGATACAGACCTGCTTCCAGGAACTTGGTGATAACGGTTCTCTTCACCTTCAAGGAGCGTGCGGAGATATCCATCAAGCGATCCAAACGCTTGTAGAAGTCTGCCTCATCCTTTGCAAGGTAAGCGATACGGGGCATATTGATGGTAACAACGCCTACGGAGCCGGTGGACTCACCGCTGCCGAAGAAGCCGCCGGACTTCTTGCGCAGCTCACGCAGGTCAAGACGGAGTCTGCAGCACATACTTCTTACGTCGCTGGGCTCCATGTCGCTGTTGATGTAGTTGGAGAAGTAGGGAGTACCGTACTTCGCAGTCATCTCAAACAGCAGACGGTTGTTCTCGGTGTCGGACCAGTCGAAGTTACGGGTGATGGAGTAGGTGGGGATGGGATACTGGAATCCGCGTCCGTTGGCGTCGCCCTCGATCATGATCTCGATGAACGCCTTGTTCACCATATCCATTTCCTTCTGGCAGTCCTTGTACTTAAAGTCAACCTCTTTACCGCCGATGATGCAGTTCAGCTCTGCAAGGTCTGCGGGAACCACCCAGTCCAGGGTGATGTTGGTAAAGGGAGACTGAGTACCCCAACGGCTGGGAGTGTTAACGCCGTAAATGAAGGACTCGATGCACTTCTTAACTGCCTCGTAAGAGAGGTTGTCCACCTTTACGAAGGGAGCCAAATAAGTATCGAAGGAGGAGAAGGCCTGTGCGCCTGCCCACTCGTTCTGCATAATGCCTAAGAAGTTTACCATCTGGTTGCAAAGGCTTGCCAGATGCTTTGCGGGGGAAGAGGTGATCTTACCGGTAACGCCGCCCAAGCCCTCCTGGATCAACTGCTTCAAGGACCAACCTGCGCAGTAGCCGGTAAGCATGGAAAGGTCATGGATGTGAATGTCTGCGTTTCTGTGAGCGTTGCCGATCTCATCATCATAGATCTCGGAAAGCCAGTAGTTGGCAGTCACCGCGCCGGAGTTGCTCAGGATCAAGCCGCCTACGGAGTAGGTAACGGTGGAGTTCTCCTTAACGCGCCAGTCGTTGATGTTCAGATACTTGTCCACAATATCCTTGTAGTCTACCATGGTAGCGGTGATATTACGGATCTTCTCTCTCTGACGGCGGTACAGAATGTACGCCTTAGCAACGTCATCGTAATCGGACTTGATCAGAACGGTCTCAACGCTGTCCTGAATATCCTCCACGGAAACACGCTGATCCTCAACCTTATTGGCAAAGTCTGCGGTAACCTTCAGCGCAAGGAAATCGATAACGTCGGGGTTGTATTGCTTGTTGCAGGCATCAAAGGCCTGACGGATGGCGGTGCTGATCTTAGCGAGATCGAAAGAAACCAGCTTACCGTCTCTTTTGACTACGTTGTACATAAAAAAGCATCTCCTATATATTGTGATTTTGATATACTGTATTTTGTGCCGCTGGAAACACATTATACACTATATATCGTGTCTTGTCAAGAGGTTTATCACAATTTATAGGAGATTTTTTTGCTTATCGCGCAGAGGCAGAACCCACAAGATCTTGTGCCGTCTTCACCATTTCCGCCATGACCTGGGGCGTAACGGGAGTGTTCCCCGGAGAAACGATGTCACCGGAATCAATAAAGTTCTGCAGGAAATACCGCTTGGCGCCTTTGATCCGTTTTGCGATATCCCCAATATCTTGTGGTGTGTGCAATTCCGCCGTCACCGTGGTGCGGAACTCATAGTCAACCGTATCTGCCAAGAGAAAATCAATGCTTTCCTCCACCTTGCCGAGAACAGCAGATCCGCATCCCGCAGTAACGGGATACTTTGCAGCAGTGTTCTTGATATCCATGGCAACGTAATCCACCAAGCCTTTTTCCACTAAGGTCTTCAGCTTCTCGGGAGACGTACCGTTGGTGTCTAACTTTACCGCATACCCCAACGCCTTGACCTTGCCCAAAAAGTCGGCCAGATCCCCCTGCAGGGTAGGCTCCCCGCCCGTGACCACCACGCCGTCCAAAAGTCCCTGACGCTTCTTTAAATAGGAAAGGATCTCCTCTTCCTCGATGCGTTCCCCGTCAATGTGGGTCACCAGGGATGCGTTGTGACAAAAAGGACAGCGGAAATTACACCCGGGTGTGAACACGATACAAGCCACCTTCCCCGGGAAATCCAAAAGGGTCAATTTCTGAAAACCGTTGATCTGCATATCTGCCCTCCAAAATGTCGCTTACATCGTATTTTACCATCATCCGGAGAGAAAGTCAACATATTTATGCAGGACGTAAAACGAAAAATCATTTTCATCTTGCTTTTTAGGCGGACTTTTGGTATACTGTACTTTGAAGTAAAATCATAAGGCAGGTAACCGCCAATGAAAACACCGCTTTCTTTTGTAAAACGAATCCTTTGCGCCCTTTTGTGCCCTCTGCTGACCACGGCACTTTTTGCTTGCGCCCCCGCAGAGCCTTCCGAAGGATCTTCCATGGGAACGGGGGAGTCCTCTCTCCTCCATGAGAGCAGTACCGAAAGCGGCACTGAGAGCGAGACGGAAGCCATCGACCCCTTAAACCCTCCCGCTATTGCCTATATTCCCTTGGATAACCGTCCCGTGAACAAGGACCGTGTAGAATACCTCGCCCGTTCCATGGGTGTAGAGCTCCTCATGCCCGAGGAGCATCTCTACCGCACCGCCTTGGACAATATGGAGCCCAATCCCGACGGCTCTACTCTAGGCAACCGCGAAGCGCTCCTTGCCTGGGTGAAGGAGACGGACAAGACCTGCGATTACTTCATCATCTCTTTGGATCAAATGCTTTCCGGCGGCTTGGTTGGCTCCCGCTGGCTTGACAATACCGATCTGACCTTTGAGTACGAGATCGCCGATACCATCATAGATCTGTGCAAGAACAACACCGTCTACCTCTTTGATACCGTGATGCGGCTTGCTTCCACAGGCTCCTACGGTGGATACCAGCTTGACGAATACTATATGCTTCGTGAATACGGTCAGGTTGCCCGTAAGACCCTCACCGGCAAAGACCTTACCGTGGAGAACATCATTGCCGGCTACCGCTTCGATGCAAACGGAAAAAAGGTGTCCACACCTCTCCCCGAGTCTGCCTTGGAGAAATACCACGCCTCCAGAACCCGCAAGCTGGTGATCGCCGACTACATCCTTCGCAACGCGGGGGACGATCTGGAGTTTATCTACGTGGGCGTGGACGATTCCTCTCCCCAAACCACCATCCAGACCAACGAGATCAAATACCTCACCAAGCTTATCGGCGACAGAGGGGTTCTTTCCGCCGCCGCAGACGAGCTGGGAATGTGTTGCCTTGCCCGTATGGCAACCCATCTGTACGGAAGCCTCGACGTGCATCTGACCTACTACGGCCCCGGTAAGAACCAAGCCGCAGACGAATTCGATATCGGCACCCTTGCCGGCAACGTAGAAAAACACTTGGTCTGCCTGGATGTCAAAGAAACCAAAACCCAAGGAGAAGGCCTCCAGGTGCTCATCCTCACCCGCGGCTCCTCCAACGGTGACCGCGATAAGATCTTTGCCCAACTGCAGAAGAATTTGAAGGAGAACCTTCCCACCGTGTTGCTGGATGTTTCGGGACAAGCCTCCCAGCTGTCCTATACCCTTTTCGAGGAGAGCAGTCTCCCTGTGGGCAAGCTGTTGGGATATTCCTCTTGGAACACTGCAGGC
>JAGBXS010000028.1 GCA_017629175.1 Clostridia bacterium | reverse complement strand
GCGGGCTTGATAAAAGAAGAAAACGCAAGCAATAGGATGCCAACGCAGATCCAGCCGAACAGCTCTGCGGTGATATAGGTCTCCGTTACGGTGAGGAAGGGATCGTCGATCTTCGCAAAGTAAAATACCACCTGCGAGATGATCCACAAAGCCAAAAAGAACTTCAAGAATCTGGTTACGGCAACGGTTATTTTACGGATATCCTTCGGTTTCACGAACGTCTCCTGAAGATCTATTTTAGAAATAGAACGCCGTCTCGGGCGGACGGATGTCCGTCAGCTTACCGGTGTAATGGCGCAGGGTATGAACCTGATAAGGATACTTCAAGCATTCCTCTTCGTTCAGCTCAATGCCCAGACCGGGTCTGTCGGGAATCTTGATCTTTCCGTCTGCGTACTCCAAGGACTCGTTGGTTACGTCCTTGCGGTATACAACGTCGCTGTACATGATTTCCAAAACGCTGAAGTTCACACAGCAGGCCGCAAGATGCAATGTAGCCGCGTTGGCAACGGGGCCGGAAGGGTTGTGGGGCGCGAAGGGAATGTAATGTGCCTCTGCCAATGCCGCGATCTTCTTCAGCTCCAGAATACCGCCTGCGTGGCTGACATCGGGCTGTATAAAGTCTGCCGCATTCATGCTCAACAGATCCTTGAAGGATCTCAGGCCGTACAAACGCTCACCTGCGGAAATCGGCACGGGGGAACGGTCACGAACTCTCTTAAGGGACTGCAGATCATCCGGAGGCGTGGGCTCTTCAAAGAACATGGGCTTGAACTGCTCCAACTCTTTGGCGATCTTAATGCCGGTAGGAACGTCAAATCTGCCGTGACCCTCAATGAGCAGGTCAACACCGGGGCCTACTGCCTGACGTACTGCGTCTACACAGCGCAAGGCCTTGTCCAGATCCGCGTTGGAGATCTCCAAAAAGCTCTTGCCAAAGGGATCCCACTTCATAGCCGTTACGCCGCGCTTTACAGCTTCGGCGGCCTTCTGCCCAAACTGCTCGGGCTCGGTAGCACCTGCAAACCAGCCGTTGACATAAATGCGCACATCATCCCGCATTTTACCGCCCAAAAGCTGATAAACGGGAACGCCCAAAGCCTTACCCTTGATGTCCCAAAGCGCCATTTCGATGCCGGAAATTGCAGACATCAAAACCGCTCCGCCTCTCCAATAAGCATCGCGGTACAGATTGTGCACGTGCTCCTCAATGCGCATCGGGTCTTTACCCACCAATGCTTCCTTGGCGTGCTCAATGGCACCAACCAAGGCTTTTTCCTTGTATTCCAGCGTAGCCTCGCCAACGCCTTCAATGCCTTCATCGGTATAAACCTTCACGAATACCCAGTTGGTGCGGAAGCAATCCACCACAAAGGGTTTAATATCGGTAATCTTCATAGAATCATCTCCTTATAAATTTCGGGAATTTTAACCTTCTCGTAAGTAAAGCAACCGGGATCCAGATCATCCAGCATTCCGAAATGCACGGGAACTGCAAGCTTTGCCCCGATTTCGAAAGCAAACTTCGCGGCATCGACTGCATTCATATTGTTTCCCTTGCCATTGATGGGGAGGAAAACAACGTCCACGGGATAGGGGATCTCACAAGCCACGTCAATGGAATACAGCGTGTCCCCGGTAATGTAATACAGCTTCCCTTGGTGTTGGATCACAAATCCCACCGCAAGCGGGTCGGAATGCACCGCAGGAACGACGCGGATCTCCACGTCGCCATGGCTCCAGATCACCCCGGGGGCAACACGCACGTAATTGTTTACGCCACCGTAGGTGCGGATCTTTCCCCAAACGGAAGCAGGGGAAAGCACCGTCACGGCGGTGTTTTTATTCACAAAATGTCCTGCCGTTTCCGGGTCAAAATGATCAATATGATCGTGGGTGAAAAGGCAAAGATCGGGCTTGATCTCCCAAACTAAGGGGTCTACCGGCATTTTACGATGGCAGGCAACACTTGCCGCGCTGTCGGAAAAATAGGGATCCACCAGAATGGTGGTGCTTTCCGTTTGGAAAAGAAGTCCCGCCTGCCCAAGCCACGTGACCTTCATCGGAAGTTTGCCCCGCCGTTGACGTCCAGGGTGGCGCCGGTGACGTAGCAAGCCTCGTCACTTGCGAGGAATACTGCCGCCGCACCAACGTCCTCGATCTTACCCAGACCCAAGGGAATGCTGGCACCCAATTCTTCCACGCCTTCCTCCCCGTGAGTTTGCACCAAAAGCTCCGTGCGGATGAGTCCGGGTGCAATAGCGTTAACGGTGATATTATACTTTGCCGCCGTGCGTGCAAGGGTCTTGGTGATACCGATCTGACCGCTCTTGGTTGCGGCGTAATGGATATGTCCGAACAACGCCCCGCGTTCGCCTACCACGGAGGAGATGAACATAATGCGTCCGCTCTTCTGCTCCTTCATGATCTCCATAGCTGCCTTACTGCAAAGCATACCGCTGGTAAGATTGGTTTTGATGATTCTGTCCCAATCCTCGTAGGTCATCTCGAAGATATCTTTGTCTTGTGAAGTACCTGCATTGTTCACCAGAATATCCAGTCTGCCGAATTCCTCCATGATCTTGTCAAACAGCACTTTTACTTGGTCAGCCTCGCTGACGTTGGCTTTCACAACCAACGCTTTGCGCCCGAAAGCACGGATCTTTTCCGCAACCTCCTCAGCCGCCTCCACGTTTCCCATGCAGTTGACTACCACGTCAGCTCCTGCTTCTGCCAAAGCCAGAGCGATGCCTCTGCCGATCCCGCGGGAAGAACCCGTTACCAAAGCTACCTTACCGTTTAAGCAAAACATACACACGTTACCTCCTGTGCATTCAATGTAATTTCTTGATCTTTCACCGTGAACGTTTTCGTTTCCTCGGAATCGTTCCAGAGGGCGTACATTCTCTCGTTTCCGTTTACAAACTCACCGTACTTTACACCTGAGGGAAGAACAGGGTCTTCCTCTCTTACGTAGGCTCCCTCATAGAAGAACTTACGGTATTTCTCCTTCAAGGACAAGATCTTAGTGATCTTTTCCGCCAGCTCGGGGATCTGCCCGATGTGTGCCCGCCCTCTCCAGGGAGAAACGTCGTGGCGATAGCCGTGAATAAAGGCGTTGCCCAGCTGACGGTCTGTGCCGGCCTTGTTGTCGTGAACAAAGCGATCCGTCTGCACCGTCTCGGGGAAGGTGCGCATAAACATTTCGGGGAAGCAGTTGGGCCCGAAGATGGGACCTAACTGGCAACCGTGGATGTACTGCACGTAGGGCAATACCATATCGTTTACCATTTCCGTACCGATGGCTTTCTCCTCAGGGCAATTGGCGTGAAGCTTCTTGAATGCCTCCACACGCCAGATCTCGCACTCGTCGGGTCTGGGGCCGTGGAAATGTTCTTCGTTGAAGCAGGGAAGGGGTGCCGCCGCACCGATCTGGTCAAAGAACGCGGAGTCTGCACCGAAATCGAATTTCATCTTCTCGTGCATCACCACACGGTTCTGCCACTCTTCGTTAGCGGGGCATGCCGTTACGAAGGACTTATATCCAAAAGCTCTCAGCATCAAGCCGTCGTTGCCAAAGCGGTAATGATCGCGGTAGTCGTTGCCGTCGATATCGATTCGGCAGACCTTGTGTCCGATCTCTCTGTAATAGTCCGTTGCCACGTCAATTAGCTGTCCGTTGGTATAAAGAGCAACTCTGCCACCCATTTCCTGAATCTTTTGAATGGCTTCCTTCAGCTTTTCTGCACCGCCCAAGCCCTCATCAGGCTCGTAAATGGGGTAGCCGTTGTCAAATCTGCCCTTCCACCAACCGAAGACCATCATCATATTCAGACCGCACTTGGCACCCTCTTCGTAAATACGGGGAAGGTCGTCGTAGGTAAACAGCACCTCGCCAAACTGATGACGCAGGATCACTCTTTGCCAGCCGGTAATATTCTTAACCCATTCGGGTACCACGGGAGGCGTGTACCAATTTGCCCGTGCATACCCGCCGTAAATATCGGAGCCGGTTCTCCAGTCACCCTCGTTCAAGGAAACAAAACACTTGGTAGTAGTCACCGTATCGCCGTTTTTCGCACAGGGAATATGGGAAATCGCGATCAGCAAACGGGGATCATGATCTCTGGGAGAGACACCCACGGAGAGAACACAGATCTTCAGCTTGGGATCATGTCTGCCCGTGTAGAGGAAATGTCCGCCGGTCTGCAAGCCAAACCATCCCATGGCCGCATCTCCGGGATAACGCATAGCGTTCCAAACCACGTGGTTATCGGAGGCGATATATTCCGTATGGTTGGATTTACGCACCTGCTCCCAAGGATTTTGGATGATTCGCCCCAAACCGTCAATATGATAGAATACGTCGTTTGCGCGGTTTGCGTCACAGGCGGTGTCCAGATCCACAAAAGGGAGCTGTAATTCGTTGATCCGAACGTCGCATCGGTTGGAGATGGTGGCGCTGAACGCAAAGCCTTCGTAGGTATTGACCTCCGTGGTAACGGTAACGGAAAGAGTGGTATCGAAAACCCGTCCATTATCGGCAACCAAACGGTCGTATACGATACGAAGAACACCGTCTTCCAACGCCGCCTTACCGATTTGCTTGGAGGAACGAATGGTCATTTCTTTCTCATAACCGTCATCACCGTAAGCACGCCAAAAATCAGCGTTTACGCTTTGCCGCAAGGGGAGACCTTGCGCGTTCCAGAGGATCTCGCTTCCGTCCTCGGATACCGAGAAGGAGAGCTTTCCCGCACGGATGGTTAACATAGATTGCACCTTCTTTTGTATATAATAATTCAAAATAAAGTATAGCACCTTTTTTGAAAAAATGGAAGGGCTTTGTAAAAATTTTATATCACTTTTTCTGCAAAAAAAGGACGCTTTTTCACCAAGTGATTTCCTCTTGAAATCCTTATAAAATAACGGTTTTTTACGCCAAATAAAAAAATGAAAAAAATTCAAAAAAACACTTGACAAATAGAATTCATTATGCTATACTACCACACGTGCCGCGGGTGTGGCGGAATTGGCAGACGCGCTAGATTCAGGTTCTAGTGGGGGCAACTTCGTGTAGGTTCAAGTCCTATCACCCGCACCAGTTAAATCCAAGTCGAAAGACTTGGATTTTTCATTTTCTACGAATAATTTCATGGGAATAGAAAAAGGCGTTGCGAAATCACAACGCCTTTCTTTTATGGCAATCGAATATCCTCTCGGGTCATTTGCTTTTCCAGCCAGTCAAAGAGCATTTCAAGCTTTTCATCATCGTCCTTGGCCTCTTCGACGGCACTGACGTGATGCCACCAGAAGGAGTTCACGTAACGGAACAAAGTGGGGAAGATCTCTCGCTCGATCTCGGTGAACCGATAACGTTCTCCGATGTACGCCATGTTTTTCAAAAACGAACGAATTCTCAAATCGTCAAGGGCTTTATCATAGAAGTACAACCGCGCTTGATTTTCACCGTATAAGGCGGAATCGTCCGTCCACCAAAGGGCTTCCCGCACGGTATAGTTCAAGATAGGTTCTTTTCCGCAGAGATTGAAATCGATCAGTCCCACAAAGTGATTTTCATCGTCCAGCAGAAGGTTTGACTCGTTCAGATCCCCCTGGAAGCAGGATGTGGGCAACAGGGGATACACCTTTCGCAATTCGTTTTGCACCTTGTAATACAGCTCCAAAAGCCTCTCCGCACGCTCTGTGTAACGGGGGATATTTTCTTTTATGTATTTCACAAACTTTTCTGCACATTCGGTCTGCTCGTCGGTGGTATCCGGCGGACAAAATGGCTCTAACAAGCAATAGGCTGAGGGCCAATCCATCAAGTCAAGCTTCGCCGCGGCAACCGTCCCCAATAAACGAAACAGCTCCGGCGCATAGACGGCAATACCGTCCGCATCCTTAAGCGTATCCTCGCCGATCTGTTCCGCCGTTCGGTAGGGGGCAAACTCTTCTGCCCAGGCAAAATAGGTTCTCCTATCTGTTTCTTGGCGGTATACGGTTTGTCCGTCTGTGCCGGGGAGAATTGCAGGACAGCAGATCCCAAGCACTCTGTAAGCATCCATCAGCCTGCTCCAGCCATCGATACGATTTACGTCTGTAAAAGTATTTGAACAATGCTTGATGACGATCTTTTTCTCTTCGGTCGTGACGATATAGACCTTACGGAAATCATTGTCCCCTCTGCAAAGATCCAGTGTCTTTATTTCCTGTGGCTCTGTAGAAAAATAACGGTTGATAGGGAAGTCCATACAAAAATCTCCTTCCTCGGGTTTCCAAAGGCTATTGTAACATTCGGAGACCCGGTTGTCAATCAACCGTTATTTGAATCTTAGCGCTCTTCTCTACCATCCAAGAAGATTGGGTTCGTCCAAGCCTGCTTTCCGTCCTTGTCCACAATGCTTGCGCGAACGTAATCGTAAGGACCTGCCCAATGATTTAAGGTGAATTCTGCGCGGGTGATATTCCCATTTTCATCTACCCTTACTTGATTGGGATGCATATCGCTGTGAAGTCTTGCTCTTGCAACAGGGGAGCATTCCAGCACGACCTTGTCGCCGTCTACGTAGAAATCATAGATCTCCGGGCCGCAAGAGGAGTAGAATTCCCCATTCTCCAAGGCAGCCAGAATGGCGTTCAGATCCTTTTCTGCTTTCACCATGACCCAACCCTTGCACAGATGGTCAAACACGTGCGCGTCATCGGTAGCTACACCGTAAATGATTTTCCCTTGCCCCAACAGCTCGTCCCAATACGCCGCATCCGCATCGCAGTCCTCTGCCAACGCACAGCCGCTGTTCCAGATCTCCATAGCAAAATTGCCTTTTTGATTTTCAAAATACTTTGCACTGGTATTGCTCCACTGAGGGTGGCAGAGAATGGTGAGATTCTTCTTACCGTGTGCCTCGTCCAGCCAGGGCTGATATTCCTCGGAACTTTGGAAGTTGGTGCCGGGGAGCTTCTCGTCGTTGGCAAAGCCGTTGCCGTCTTCGGGGGAAGGGCCTACGCATACGGTGTGGAAGCAACGGAAGCCGTGACTGTACACCAAAATATTGCTATGCTCCGTGCCGGGCACCAGCAAGATCCCCGTTTCCGGTGCGTAGTTGGTATGGTTATAGATCTGATGATCCGTCAATGCCAAAAAGTCAAACCCATGCTCGTGGGCAAATTTCATTACCTCTTCGGGAGAACCCACACCGTCGGAACGGGTGGTATGGCAGTGAAGGCCGCCTTTTTGGAAGGATTTTTCTTTATCAATGAACGCTTGCTGTCTTTTCATGGTCTTGTTCTCCTAAACATTCTTTGTTTAACCGCAGTTTATCACATTTTCTTTTCCATTGCAAGGCGAAAAGCAAAAAAATGCAGAGAGAAATCCTTCGTTCCTCTCTGCAAATGTTATTACAGCACCAAATATGCACCCAAGGTGGGATCAACCTTTTCGGTACCCACGGAAAGATAACTCATGCGGAGCGCTTCCTCGAAGATCGCGCCGCGGATATGGAAGATGTTGGCGCAAGCGTGATCGATCTGGAAGGTATCCTCCTTCAAAAACGCGGGAACCTCTGCGAGGATCTGGTTCCTACAGAAGAGATAATGCTCCGATGCGATCTCTCTTGCCTTGTCTCTCAGCTTTTCCAACTGCGCCTTTACCTCCGGGGGCATTTTAAGGTTCTTTTCTTTGCGCATGACCAGAATGGTGGGAAGATATCCGTCTTCCGTTTTCTTGATGTATCCGTACTCCTCCAAACGCTTTAAAATAGACTCTTCGACCTCGTTCCATATACCGTTTGCGACGGACTCGATGCCTTTTCCGTCTGCATAGGTCAATAAAGGAGGCAGCTTGCTTTCTATCCCCTTGTAATCGAAGCGGAACTGTCGAAATTTAATCTCGGGAAGATCTTTCTCCAACGGCCCGGAAACACAGCCGGTAAGCGAAACGTAATCGGGTCTTTCTCCGTGATAGTTCTCCGTGCCCAAAAGATCCCATTCGCCACCGTGAGGACGGATCGTGTGCCCCCAAGGGCCGATGCCCTTCACCTCGGAAGCATCCTTATTGAACTGCTTTCGGAAGGAGAAATTAATGGTGTCAGCTTCGTCCATCAGAAGTGCTGCCTTCATAATCTCGGCAGGCTGATACCCTTCGTGCCATGCGGGACAGTTTTCGTTTCGCCATCCGATGTCAAATTCCATAGCGTCGATCGCCGCCTTGGTGAGAGACGGGGTGATTTGCTTCAAATGCTTGGCGATCTTTTCCTGTGCTTCTGCGCTGACGATGAAGAAATTGGTCTCATATTTGTTGCCGTTTTTCTTCATCAGCGTGGCGTTTACCAAAGCGTTAAGCTCTTCCTCCATATAGGGAAGAGCAACGCCCACCTCCATGGCCAGCTCCTCTGCCGTAGCGGGTGTTCTGTAAGCCGCCAGTAAAATGTTTTTGCAAAGCCCGCGGAAGATGTAGTTCAGCGGTTCATTATTTTCACCGCGGCAGCCGTTGAAAATATACCCGATGTTCTCCGGCTTGTAGCTGAGTTTTCCGAATTCTCTTGCCATTTCCATACCTTCTTTCAGAATATTTCTTGCACGGTGCAGTCTTTGCTGTACCGCGCTTTCCGTAAGGGACAGGGAAGACGCAATGGAACGCACGCTTTCGTCCTCAATGTAGTATGCAACCAAAATATCCCGGTATTCTCTCTTGATAAATGCCAGCTCTCGCCGGAGCAGAGTCATTTGCTCTGTATGCACCATCGTATCAAGGATCTCCGCGCCTTGGTCCGCCATATCATAGTCGTCGATAGAGCCGCCCGCAATATGTTCGTGTTTGGAATGCTTCTCCTTTGCCCAAGCGGCGTAACGGTTCTTGGCAATTTTCCAAACCCATGCGGAAAAACATTCGGGAACGATTCCTTTGTTCAAGGCTGTGACGATCTGTAATGCGATATCCTGGGTCAGATCCTCCGCCTCTGTATGGCTTCCCGTCTTTTTCAAACAGAAATAGAACAGCTTTTCCATATGTTGGACGGTAAGCTCTTTCAGCAGTTCGTCACGCAAAGCGTTTGTTTCTTGCATTTCCTCATCTCCTTTCATAGGTATAGTGTGGTGTTTGGGGCATTCCTGACAAAGTATTTAAAAAAACTTGACAGGAATGCCCGGAAGTGGTACAATATCAAAAAAATCAAACGGAGTTTTTTTTGGTATGAAAACGCCCATCAGTTGGATCATTGATGACCCCGCACCCGTTATATCCGTTTATTACGAGCACGCCGGCAAAAGCACCACGGAGGACGGCAGACCGTTGATCCCCACCTATCCCAACGAGATGCTGTTTACCTTCTGTGATATCATTGAGAAATACGGTATCCGCGGAAAGTTCAGTGTCATTCCCATGCCCGGTAACAAAGGGGATATTGTAAACGGCTTGGAGGGTATTCCCGAAGCCGAAATGAAGGAATGGCTGGATTGCATCAAGACCCGTGTCATTCCCGCGTTCTCCGCAGGCCCCGAAATGCTGACCCATCATAAAGCGGTGGATCTGGCAACGGGTGAAGCGCTTCCCATGAATGAACGGGATTGGGCATCCACCCAGGATCGGACTACGTTCGTGCCTTATATCTCCAAAGCGTTGTCTCTTCTCAGAGAAGCAGGTATTCCCACCCTTGGCGTGACCTCTCCTTGGGACTTTGGCATCGAGGTGGAAGGCGAATACGAGTATTCCATTTCTTCCGCCGTGGAAGAAGTGACGGGGAGCAAAAACGCTTGGTTCTTCCTTCGTGGCTTGAGACGCCCCGGGGCTAAGCCTTGGGTGGCGTATGATGACGAGGGCAGAACGCTTGTCTCCATTCCCGCTACCACCAGAGATTACTTGTGGGCAACCATCGATACACCCCGTACGGACGATGGGTTGATTTCCGAGATTGCGGATAAGCTGATCACCGCCGACGGCAAGTCCGGAGATGTGATTGACATGCTTGAGACGGGCGGCTATCCCATTCTCATCTCCCATTGGCAAAGTCTGATGTCCAACGGATTGGGCACCGGCTTAAAAATCATGGAGGAGGTAGCCCGTCGTATCAAGCTTCACCTCTCCGACCGTGTGGAATGGATGAGCTTTGAGCAGATCATGGAGCTTGTGGTCTCCGACAAAGCCTCTTATCCCAAGCCTGTCTTTTAATAAGCATACCGCCGGCATTTTGCCGGCGGTTTTGTGTATGGGAATTACCGTTCCAGCAGATCAAGAAGGGTCTCTTCCAGTCTCTTGGCAGGCTTGAAAAAGGCAAAATGCAACAGAAGATGAACCGCGGGAAAGAGCACAACGGTAAGTGCGGCACATAGATAGATCGGAACAAAGAGAACCATCACCAGCGGATGCAGGTGTGCGGTGCAGGAAACCAAGGAGATGCCGTCCTCCTCAAAGATAACGGCTTTCACCGCAGGTGCAAACGAGTTCTTCATGCTCCCGCCGAAAAAATGCTTGCGATGCTTTTCGTAGATCCGGAAGCCGTTCTCCCACACGTATCCGTAATAATCGGAGGTGAAAGGCTCGGTCAATGAATTGACTCTTGCGAGAATTTCGTTTCTTTGCAACTTTGTCTTGAATTGGAATTTCCGAACGAGACATAGTCTTTGCAAAAAATTATTCATGAGAGATCCTCGATTCTGCCTTTGATCACGTAGCGGCCGCTTGTAAGCAAATTCCCTTCCGCGACGTTGGTAAAGTGATATCCCGCTTCCAAGCTTGCGGTTGCATCCATTCCGTCGGGGATCTCTACGTCCAGAAGAATTGTGTCCCCTTCCCGATGCCAGGAAACGGACACCTTTCCTTCGGGGGTAATGTGATATGCCGTAACGCTGTTCAAGCTTTTAACAAAGTATGGTCGGATTACAACGCTTTGACGTTCTGTGAGGCAAATTCCCGCAAGGCACTTGATAAACCAAGCACTGATATCTCCCCAGAAATGATGGTTCATGGAGCTGACACCATCGGGCAGGAAGTTTTCCCACAGCGTTGTGGCGCCGCGTTTGAGCCAATTTCCGTAGGAAGGATAGTCCTCCCGGGTGATCATGCGAAAAGCCAAATCGCTATGCCCGAAGGCGCTCAGTACGTGGAAGAGCACTCTTCCACCCAAAACGCCCACGTCGATATGATCGTCAGCGCCGTGGATCAGCTCCAAAAGACGAAGAAAGGCTTTCTCTTTCTCGTTTTCCTCAAATACCCCGTAGTGCAACGCCATGGCCTGGCTTGTTTGACAGTTGCCCTCTACCAGCAGTGTGTTTTGATCTACCAGACTGTCGCGGATCGCAGACTTGTATGCCATCGCTTCTTTCTTTGCAAAATCAGCTCCCTCGGTCATTTTTACCGCATCAAGCATTGTTGCCATTTTGTGTGCGATATCCATAGCCGTGATGGTATCCGTAACCGCCAAAGGTGCTTTGGGAGGCAAACCGCCCACGTGGCACCAGTCTCCCAAGCCGATGGCTAGCAGTCCCTTATCGTCACAGCGGGAGCGTAAATAACGCAAATACTTTATAAATGTCTCTGCGGATTCGGAGATCATCTCCGTGCTGCCACGGTAAAGGTAAGTGTGATAAGGAATCCAAGCCAGAACACAGTCCCATGCAGGGCCGTTCCCCCAATGGAAGCCCCATCCTCCCGTGGGAACGATTCCGGGCAACGCGCCGTCCTCACGCTGTGCCTTGCAGATGTTCCGCAGCCACTCTCTGTAATTACGCTCCGGAGTGAAATTCAATAGGGCTGCTTCGCAGGAGAGGGCGGCATCCGCAGTCCAGCCGTTTTTCTCCCGCTGGGGACAATCGGTGGGGAAGTGATGGAAGTTCGAAACGATACTGCGCCGTGTCAATTCTTGTAATTTTGTAGCCACGGGATCGGAGCAAGCAAAATCCCCCCGGGTCTCCAACGCGGTGTGATAGACCAAAAAGGTCAGTAGTTCCTCGGTGGCCTGTTCTTTTGTGATGCCCGTTACCTTCACGTAGCGGAAGCCGTGGTAGGTAAAGTGAGGGGTGTAGCGCTCTGTTCCGATGCCTTTGCAGATATAGATGTCTTTGTGAACGTTATGCTTGTCCCGCTCCCGGCGATCTGCAAACCAAATCTGCTCCAGATTGAGATCTCCGTCCTTTAACGAGTCTGCGTGACGAAGAACGATTTCTTGCCCCTTATTACCACGCACCGTTATACGGCATATACCTGTATGGGAGAGCCCGAAATCGTAAATATATCCATCCTCACAGGCAATGATCTCCACGGGAGACATCTCACATTCCTTGACGATGGGGTCTATATCCGCAAGGCGAAGTTCTCCATTGGGCGATGCTACTGGCAGAGCGTTCGCCCACTCTGCATCGTCATATCCCGGGAGGTTCCATCCATCCGTCTCATAATTGGCATCGTAAATCTCGCCAAAACGGTAATCGTCACTGCGGATGGGAGAGGGCTTTATCTTAAAGGTCTCATCGCTGAAGAACAAGACGTCCTCTCCTTTCTTGACTTCCATGGAGAATTTTGGCGCACTGCGAAAGTCCGCTTTGTCAAAATCCCAAATATATCCACCGGGATTGTTTTGAAATCCGTTGCCGAGAAGGATGCCGAAAACGTTTTCGCCTGCCGTTAATTCAACTTGGTATTCATCATAATAGACAATATCGTTGGGGTTGCTGATGTACGGAGAAAGAAAGCCTTTGGTGATTTGCTTCCCATTGAAGAACAACTCGTAAAAGCCGCATACGGCGATCCGAACCACGGCAGAGATCTGTCTGTCCGAATGAAAAACCTTCCTAAAATAAAAAGCAGGAACGGGATTTTCGAACGTGTTGTATTGTCGGGTGGCTTGAATGAATTTATCTTTGATGTTATACATATCGCACCTCCGTGCTTTCGATATACTTTGATTATAACATATATTCGTTCTATGTCAACATCCAAAAAAACAAAAGGCACTTTTTCGAAGTGCCTTTTAAGAGAGCGTTTAAATCTCGTTTGTTTTATTTCCCAACTGATAGAACGCAATTGCCGATGCTGCGGCAACGTTTAAGGAATCGACACCGTAATACATGGGTATCTTAACGGTATAATCACACTCGGCTATGGTAACGTCGGAAAGTCCGTCGCCCTCCGTCCCCATAACGATTGCCAGCTTCTCTTCACTTGTCAGCGCGGGATCACGGATGGAGAGGGAATTGTCCTTAAGTGCCATGGCAACGGTTTTAAAGCCCATTGCCTTGATCTTCTCAAGATCGCTATTTTCAATAAATGTCCATTTGATCTGAAACACGGTGCCCATGCTGACTCTTGATGCTCGTCTGTACAGCGGATCGGAGCATCCCGTTGTCAGCAGAACGGCATCCATGCCAAGAGCGGCGGCCGAGCGAATGATGGCACCTACGTTGGTGGGGTTCATAACCTGATCCAAAATAACGATCCTGCTTTTGTTTTCGCAGAGCTTTACAACATCGGGCAGAGGCTTACGCTTCATGGCACACAGCATGCCTCTTGTCAGCTTAAAGCCCGTAAGCTGTGTCAGCACATCAAACTCCGCACAATAAACGGGGATTTCCTCCATGCGGGAGAGAATATCCTTACCTTCGCCTTCGATGTGCCGTTTTTCCATAAGGCAGGAGATGGGTTCGTATCCTGCGTTCAGAGCGCGTTCGATCACCTTGGGGCTTTCAGCGATAAACAATCCCTTCTCGGGGAATTCTCTGTTCAATAATTGAACCTCGGTCAGCCGTGCATATACGTCCAACTCGGGAGCAAGAAAATTGGTTATTTCAATGATGTTATTCATGCTTGTCTCCAACATCCAAAAATATGTCTTTGCATCCGAAAGGAAAAAAATCAAGCAACCGTTCGGTTGCTTGATCGTTCTGGGTGCGGGGAAGGGATTTGAACCACATGACCTCCGGGTTATGAGCCCGACGAGCTACCAGACTGCTCTACCCCGCGATATAGGAAATTAAGTTGTGGTGCCGGAGACCGGGGTCGAACCGGCACGAGGGTTTAGTCTCACCGGATTTTAAGTCCGGGGCGTCTGCCTATTCCGCCACTCCGGCGTTCACAGCTTTGATAGAATATCACATTTTGATCTGTTTGTCAACCCCTTTTTTGAAAAAAAGAAAAAGTTTTTCTCGATGAATTTCCCTGCGACATAACTTGACATTTTCTCCCGCGTATGATATAAATGTATTTGTATATTTTTATGAAATCAGAGCGTGAGGCACTATGAAGCAGAAGCTTTTACAATATAAAACTACAGCTCTTTCTTTCTGCAAGACACTTCTTTCCGATCCGGTTGCCGTAAAGCAGCTGTTGATTGTGGGTTGTTCTGCGGTTGTGTTGCTTTTGTTTTTTCTTTTTACAGGGTATCATTTCTTCTATGCGTTGCTTTGGGCGCTTTTGATCGGCACCGTAGCCTTTTCCGCTCTGCGCGGATATCGCGGGTTTCTTTCCGTGCTTCTTTGGTTGCTGGGACCGTTTTTGTGTTTCTTGACTGTGGAATACATGATAGGGAACATAGATTATTTTCCCTTCCGGTGCGATTTGTGGACGGCAAAGGAGATCCTTTTAAACCTTGTTTGGTATTACATGGTTGCCGTTCTGTTTTATCTTGCCTTCGGACGGCTTAAGGCGTCTGCTATTGTGACAACCATCTTTTTCTTGGTGATCGGCCTTGGCGACAGCTATTTCTTTGCGTTCCGCGGCCGTGTTTTGTTTCCCTCGGATTTTATGGCGATCAGAACTGCCGCCAACGTGATAGGAGAGTACAACTTCCTTCCGTCCGTCAGCCAGCTGTTGGGCACCTTGACCCTTGTTGCATATCTTGTTGGCCTTTGCATTACGGTTAAAAAGAATGAAGCACGCCGCCCCAAGTGGTATGTTTCCCTTGCTACCGTAGCTGTTTTTGCGGGATATATCGTATTTTTCTTCTGCTCGCCCTTTTTGACTTGGACGGGTTTCGAAGCAAAGCTTTGGACCTCTCTTTGGCAAACCAGACAGAATGGCGTTGTTTTGAATTTTACTGTGAATCTTCGCTTCAGCTCCGTGGAAAAGCCCGAGGGCTATGACGAGCTTATCGGCAAATATACCGAAGAGTATACCTCCTCGTCGTCTTCCGTTCCCGAGGGTACCGTTCGTCCCAATGTGATCGTGATCATGAACGAATCCTTCTGCGATCTTTCCGTAATCGGCCTTGAGACAAACGAGCCCTGCCTGCCCTTCATTGAATCTTTGACCGAGAATACCGTAAAAGGGAACGCGTACGTCTCCGTGTTCAGCGGCCATACCGCCAACTCCGAGTATGAGTTCCTGACGGGGAACAGCATATCCTTCCTTCCTGTGGGGACGGTTGCGTATCAAATGTTCACCCAGGAGAACGATTATTCCTTTGCAAGACAGTTGAATTCTCTCGGATATTACTCTATTGCCATGCATCCCTACGATAAATCCGGTTGGAACCGCACCATCGTTTACGATCGGTACGATTTTGACGAAATGTATTTTATCGACGACTTCAAGAATGTCACCAATATCCGCGAGTATTGCAGTGATAGATCCAACTACGAGAATGTGATTGCAAAATACGAGGCACATATCTCCGGCGAGAACGGAGATTCGCCTTTGTTCTTGTTTAACATTACCATGCAGAATCACGGAGGCTACTCTGTCAACTGGTCCGGCCTGGACAAAACCGTATGGCTTACCGGAGACAAGGAAGGAAAGTACGAAAGCGTTGATATGTACCTCTCCCTTGCCCGAGAAAGCGATGCCGCTTTCCAAGAGCTTCTTGCTTACTTCGAGTCTGTGGATGAGCCCACCGTTGTTGTGATGTTCGGGGATCACCAGCCCGGTCTTGCCGATACCTTCTACACGGATGTGTTCGGACAGAAAAAAGATCAGCTTTCCCAAGAAGAGTCTGTTTGCCTTTATACCGTTCCGTACGTTATCTGGGCGAACTATGATATCCCCGAGAAGGATTACGGAGATTTTTCTCTGAACTATCTTTCTACCGTTGTTACCGACGTGATCGGCTATCCCAAAACCGGGTATCAGAGCTTCCTCTGGGAGGCTATGGAATACCTTCCTGTGGTAACGCGGAACTTCTACCGCGATTCCGAGGGGAAGTGGTCGGGGAATCCTGCAGAACTTTCCAAAATGGCGCAGACTATGCTTTCCAAGTATGCCGTGCTGCAGTACAATGGCCTGCGCGGCGGTAAAAACCGTTACGACGATTTCTTTAATCTGCAATGAATTTTTGACGAAGGGAGGCGATCCCGTGAAGGAAAACACCGCGTTCAACAAAATTATTTGTTCCTTAAATCGCTTTAATGCTCACAAATGCGGTACTTTAGAGTTTGCTGTTCTTTGCTTTTATATCGTAGCTCTTTCCGCAATGATGTGTTTTCACGAGCCCTGGTATGACGAAGCGCAGGCATGGCTGATCGCCCGGGATGGCTCCTGGTCGGAGATTTTATTTGAGATCCCTCATTACGAGGGGCATCCTCCCTTTTGGTATGTGGTTTTGGCTGTGTTTGCAAAGGTTGGTGCAGATTTTGATCTCACCTTGAAGCTTTTGACGTTGGCCTTGAACACCGTCGCGGTTGCTTTGCTCTTGTTTAAGATGCCGTTCCCGCGAACGGTGCGGCTTCTGTTGCCGTTTACCTATTTCTTATTCTATCAGCACGGAGTGATCTGCCGTCCGTATTCTATCCTGCTGATCGGTTTTTTGCTTGCTGCAATTTTATGGCAACAAAAGAACGAAAAGCCTTTCCGTTTTTGCCTTGCTTTGATGCTGATGTGCTCCTCCAGTGCCTATGGCATTATCTTTGCAGGCGGCATTACCTTGGCATGGCTTTGGGAGCTGAAGGAAGGGATGTCCTTTAGCGGATATATCCGCGCCTTGCTCAAAGGAACGCGCTTTTATTCCTTGCTGACATTGTTGCTTTTTGCGCTTGTGAACATTGCTTCTATTTTACCTCGGAGCGATACCTTTGCCGCCAGCTACGGACTTTCCGGTAGCAACCCTTTGCCGGTGAGAATTCTTTATATGTTCACAGGCTCCTTGGCAGATGCTACGTTTTTCTCTGCCTATGATGATTATGATGAGCTTCGCTATGCAGTGTTCAACATCCCCAAGCTTGTGATCGGTTGCGTTCTGGGGGCTTGCCTCCTTGCCTTTATTTTTTACTGCGGGAAGAAGTGCAAAACGAATCATGCTTTCTTGATCCCCTTCGCTTTGTTTGCGCTGTTTAGCGGTATTGTGTATTTCTATTTGCAGCATATCGACGTTTTGCTTCAGTTCCTTCTCTTCTGGGCTTGCATCAGCGTGAAGGAGCGGGAGAAGGCGGGGGAGAGCGCTTCCGAAAGCTTCTTTCCCGCGTTTAAAGGCATCTTATGGGGATGCATTTCCGTATGCGTTGCCGTCTCGCTTTATTGGAATATCGGGGCATGTTATAATGAAGTGATCTATCAATATGGGTTTGCCCAACAGCTTTCCGATTATTTGGATCAATATGGCTTGTCCGATTACGGCGTGATGGTGCGTTGGATGCAGCTGACGGATGACAACGGAATGGTGACCTACACCAACACAAACCAAACCGTCAACGGCGTTGCTTTGAATGCCTACTACGATACCAACGTCGTCGTCAATATGAACGGCGGGGTAGCCGATATGACTTACGTTACCCATCGCATTCCCTCCGAGGAGGAGAATCGATCGGTTCTGGAGTCTTGGCGCGAAATGGGTTTGCCGGAGATTACCTTTGATAAATGTCAGCTAAAGACCCTGTTCCCGGAATATCGCGATATCTACGTACAATATTATACCTCCGTGCTGGTACTTCCCGAATATCATTTGTGGAAAGGCGGTTATCAATATTCCGAGCATCGTCTTTACGTGCGTAACGATATTGCCAGAAAGCATTTCCTGCAGCCCGAGGAATGATCCAAAAAAGCTTCTTTGAAAAAAGGAGCTTTTTTTTGCGAAAAATTGTCAAAACCCTATTGACAATCGCGTGACTATGTGCTATAATCTTCATGAATTCAGAAAGGAGTATGACTATGAGTGGATTTTTACCGGGTACTACCATTGAGCTCAAGGCTACGATCCCGAACGCAGCTAAGGACTTGATGGACAGTATCTTCCTGTCGGGGGGATTGGTATTATCGCAAGTGACAAAGATGACGGGTCTTGCGCCTTATGAGGTGCAGAACTGGGTGAAGCGTGGCTTTTTGCCGCCGCCTGTACATAAAAAGTACGACCGCAATCAGTTTTGCCGTCTTGCGATGATCAATATGTTGCGTGAGAGTATGCAGATCGATACCATCACACAGCTGTTGTCTTTTATTAATGGTAGTCTCAGCGACGCAAGTGACGATTTGGTGGACGATTCGGAGCTGTATAACTACTATGTGAATCTGACGGCTATGATGGGCAACCATTTGCCGGATGAGGATGAAGTGAAGACGCACATCCACTATATCACGGAGAGCTTCCGTGAGCCCATTCCCGGTGCCAGACGAAGACTGTCATTGGTTTTGGAAATTATGATCTATACTCATTATTCCGCCGTGTTGCGCAAGCGAGCGGATTTCCTGGTGCATAATCTTGATTAAAGGAATCGTGTTTTGATTCGGAAAGGTGCTTCATATGTTTGAGTGGTGGGAAAGTCTCGGAGATATTGGCAGGATTTTTGCCTGCGTGGCAATCCCTTCTACTGTGATCCTGTTTTTGCAGACTATTTTGATGTTGATCGGTATCGGAGGCGGAAGTCTCGGTGCCGATGATGCTGATGCAGATACCGGGCTGGACACCGATATTGACAACGACGGCGATATCGAAACCGAGCTGGACGGCGGCTTGCGTTTGTTCTCCTTCCGCGGGATCATCGCATTCTTGACCGTTCTCGGTTGGGTGGGTATCCTCGGTGTTCGCTTAGAGTGGGCTTTGGCCGCGGTTATTTCCGTATCTTTGATTTCCGGCTTTGCCGCAATGGTCGCCATTGCGTTCCTGTTCCGTATGATCTTTGCATTGCAAGCCGACGGAACGGAGGACATCAGCCACGCTCTCGGTGCGGCAGGTACCGTATATTTGCGTATTCCTCCCTCCAGAGAGGGGAAGGGTAAGGTGAATATCCTGCTGGACGGCAAGCTGGTGGAAAAGGATGCCGTCACCGACGAGGAGAAAATGCTCAACTACGGTGAGCAGATCGTTGTGATCGGTATTTCCGGCGGAACCGATTTGATCGTTAAAAGAAAAGCAAGATAGTTCTACATATTCTTTGACTAGGAGGATTTTACTGTGCAAGAAACAATTATTTTATTAGTGGTTATCGGTGTATTACTGTTTTCCTCTATCGTTTGGGCTTTCTCCCGTTATAAGAAGTGCCCCTCCGATAAGATCATGGTTATCTACGGTAAAGTAGGAAAAAACAAAGACGGCTCCAATAAGAGTGCTATTTGTATTCACGGTGGTGCCAAGTTTATCGTTCCTGTGATCCAGGCATACGAATTCTTGGATTTGACTCCTATGTCCATTTCCGTTGACCTTAAGAACGCACTTTCCAGACAGAACATCCGTATCGACGTCCCCTCTCGATTTACCGTCGGTGTATCTACCGAGAGCGGTGTTATGCAGAATGCGGCAGAGCGTCTTTTGGGCTTGAAGCTTGCAGAGATCCAGGAACTGGCAAAGGATATTATCTTCGGTCAGCTGCGTTTGATCATCGCTACCATGGATATTGAGGAGATCAATACCGACCGTGATAAATTCCTCGAGGCTGTCAGCCGCAACGTAGAGGTTGAGCTGAAGAAGATTGGTCTTCGCCTCATCAACGTAAACGTAACCGATATCAGCGACGAGAGCGGCTATATCGTAGCGCTGGGTAAGGAAGCAGCTGCTAAGGCGATCAACGACGCTAAGAAGAGCGTTGCAGAGAAGGAAAGAGACGGTTCTATCGGTCAGGCCAATGCACAGAAGGAACAGCGTATCCACGTTTCCGAGGCAGATTCTATTGCTATCCAGGGTGAAAACGCCGCCAAGGCAGACATCGCACTGTCCAACGCATCCTTGCGTGAGCAGGAAGCAAAGGCTCTGAAGATCGCGGTAACTGCCGAGAAGATCCAGGCTGCAAAGGCTTTAGAGGAATCCTACGCCGCAGAAAAGGCTGCAGAGCTTGCCCGTTCTCAGCGTGAGATGGCTACCTTGGAGGCCGACGTTATCGTGCAGGCCGAGATCGAAAAGAGAAGACTCGAGTTGGAGGCTGAGGCGGAAGCTGAGCAGATCCGCCGCAGAGCTAAGGGTGAAGCGGACGCAATCTTTGCCCGTATGGATGCTGAGGCGAGAGGTATGCACGAGATGCTGATGAAGCAGGCTGCCGGTTTCGCCGAGGTAGTAAAAGCTGCCGGCGGAGATCCCGATGCGGCACTTCGTCTGATGATCGCCGACAAGATGGAGGATCTGATCAAGGTTCAGGTTGAAGCTATCAAGAACATCAAGATCGATAAGGTCACCGTTTGGGATAGCGGCGCAGGGAATGCCAACGGCAAAACCTCTACCGCAGGCTTCCTTTCCGGTTTGATGCAGTCTGTGCCTCCTCTGGAAGAGCTGTTCTCCATGGCAGGTCTCTCCCTGCCGGAATTCTTGGGTAAGAAGAAAGACTCCGAGCCCGAGAAGATCGAGGTGACGCCTTCTCCGGAGGATATTGAGTAATGGATAAAAAGCAACCCGTCCATTGGCTTTTCCTCAATGCGGCGTACACCTTCATTGTTCTTGCTGTGGCGCTCGTTGCGGCTATGGTGGCGAGATGGATCATAAATCCCTTTCTTCCCGTGGATCTGATGGCGGAGCAAGGAGGAGATTACTCCCGCAACTTCTTCATGGTGTTTCCCATCCACGGCATCGCTTCCGGAATAGCCTTCCTGCTTGTTGCTTACTTTGGAGGAAAATCCAACGGGTTTAAAACCTGCTTCCGTTTCCGTGTTGCCATATCCACGCCGGTGTTTATCCTGCAGGCTATCCTTGCCGTAGTGGTATATTACTTCTTGTTCATCTATATGTGCGAGTGGTTTACCAACCTGCCCACGTGGTATCTTTCCGGCTTCTTTGCGGCGGCATTCGGCATCTTTGATGCGTCAAACATTTACGAATCCGTTGCGGCGGGGTACGCGGAGATCGATAACCTGTACTTCCTGTATCTGTGGTTGCACGCTTTGCTTGAGCTTGTGTTCATCGTTGGAGCATGCTTCTTGATCAAAGTCGGAAGATCTCGCGGCGAAAAGCAGGCATTCCTTGCCCACGAAGCGCGCTTGAATGAGCTTCAACAGGAAAAAGAGCGTATCGCGAGCAAAAAATCATTGTAACTTTTCAAAGACCGTTCCCTGTTTGGGGGCGGTCTTTTACTATATTTCGTATAAAAATGAAAAAAACAGAAAAAATTTAGATTTTTTACTTGAAACGAGAGCGAGTTCGTGATATAATGCAGGGTGATTTTATAGACATATAACAGATCGCCCTGCGCGATCGATACGAAAGGATCATAAATATGGCAATCAAAAGCAGCTTGACCTCCGTTCGGGATATTTTTGAATCCCCGGAGTCTTACTCTCAGAAGTCGATCCAGGTGGGTGGTTGGGTCAAAGGACTTCGCTCCTCCAACGCCTTCGGCTTTATCGAATTGAATGACGGTACCTGCTTCAAGAATCTGCAGGTGGTTTTTGAAAGCACTAAGCTGGACAATTACAAAACCATCGCTAAGCAGAATATTGGCGCCTCTATGATCGTTACCGGTATTTTGGAGCTGACTCCCGGTGCAAAGCAGCCCTTCGAGCTGAAGGCGGAGAGCATCGAGGTTACCGGCGAATCCTCTCCCGAGTATCCTCTCCAGCCCAAGCGCCACTCCTTTGAGTTCTTGCGCTCGATCGCTCATTTGCGCCCCCGTGCCAACACCTTCAACGCGGTTTTCCGCGTTCGTTCCGTTGCTGCACAGGCTATCCACGCCTTCTTTGCGGAAAAAGGCTTCGTGTATGTAAACACCCCTCTGATCACTACCAGCGATTGCGAAGGTGCAGGGGAGATGTTCCGCGTTACCACCCTGGATCCCGCAAACCCTCCTATGACCAAAGAGGGCACCGTTGATTTTTCCAAGGACTTTTTCTGCAAGCCCGCAAACCTCACCGTTTCCGGTCAGCTGCAGGCAGAGTGCTTTGCATTGGCTTACGCCAACGTATATACCTTCGGTCCCACCTTCCGTGCCGAGAATTCCTTCACTCCCCGACACGCTGCGGAGTTCTGGATGATCGAGCCCGAGATCGCTTTTGCTGATCTGGAGGATGATACCGCATTGGCGGAGGAAATGACTCGTTACGTTATCAAGGACGTTTTAGAAAAGTGCCCCAATGAGCTGGCATTCTTTAACCAGTTTATCGACAAGGGTCTGCTGGAGCGCTTGAACTTCGTTGCAAATACACCCTTTGCCCGCTGCACCTATACCGAGGCTATCCGCCTGTTGCAGGAAAGCGGTCACAAGTTTGATTATCCCGTTTCTTGGGGATGCGATCTGCAGACCGAGCATGAACGCTACCTGACCGAGCAGATCTTCTGCAAGCCCGTGTTTGTTACCGACTATCCCAAGGAGATCAAAGCCTTCTATATGCGCCTGAACGACGACGGCAAGACCGTTGCCGCCGCAGATATGTTGGTTCCCGGTGTCGGCGAGCTGATCGGCGGTTCCCAGAGAGAGGAGCGTCTTGATGTTCTGGAGGCTCGCATTACCGAAATGGGTATGAATCCCGAGGATTACTGGTGGTATCTGGAACTTCGCAAGTACGGCGGCGTAAAGCACGCCGGCTTCGGCTTGGGCTTCGAGCGACTGATCATGTATCTGACCGGCATTTCCAACATTCGCGACGTGGAGGCTTTCCCCCGTACCACCGGCAACGCAGAGTTTTAATTGCATCTTTTTGATTATTTTACAGAGGTTATCCCGAAATGAATTACGAGCAAATTCTGAAAGAATATAACAACATTAAGGCCAAGGGTAAGAAGCTTGACATGTCCAGAGGTAAACCCTCTCCCGAGCAGTTGGGCACTATGTCCAGATTGCTGACAGCGGTTATCCGCAATGACGAGTGTTTCTCCGAGACCGGTACCGACTGCCGTAATTACGGCGGCTTGGACGGCATCAACGAGATGAAGCGTCTGTTCGGCGAGATCTTGAACGTTCCTATGGAGCAGGTGATCGTTGGCGGTAACTCCAGCTTGAACTTGATGTACGATACCGTTGCCCGTGCCATGTTCCACGGTGTGGCAGATGATTGTAAGCCCTGGGGCAAATACGAGCAGATCTCTTTCCTCTGTCCTGTTCCCGGTTACGACAGACATTTCGCTATCTGCGAATTCTTCGGCATCAATATGATCAACGTTCCGCTCCTTGATGAAGGCCCCGATATGGATATCGTGGAAAAGCTTGTCGCCGAGGATGATACCATCAAGGGTATCTGGTGCGTTCCCAAGTATTCCAATCCCAGCGGTATCACTTACTCTCCCGAAGTTGTAGAGCGTTTCGCTAAGCTGAAGCCTGCCGCAAAGGATTTCCGTGTGTTCTGGGATAACGCATACGTTTTGCACCATTTGACCGAAACTCCCGACTATCTGGCTGATATTTTTGCAGAAGCAAAGAAGTATGACAACGAAGACCTGTTTATCGAGTTTATGTCTACTTCCAAGATCACCTATTCCGGCGCAGGTATCTCCTGCATGGCTTCCAGCCCCCGTAATATCGCTCGATTCCTGGAAGAGCTTAAGTTCCAGACCATCGGTCACGATAAGCTGAACCAGCTGCGCCACTCCCGCATTTTCCGCAATCTGGAGGATGTGAAGGAGCACATGAAGGTTCATCAAAGCATTCTGCAGCCCAAATTCCAGCTTTTGTATAGAGTTTTTGATAAAGAGCTTTCCGAGGTGGAGGGCGTTCATTGGACCAAGCCCAACGGCGGCTATTTTATCGCAATGACTCTTCCCAAGGGCTGTGCAAAGCGCGTTGTTCAGCTTGCGAAAGATGCAGGCCTTGTTCTGACCGGGGCAGGGGCACCGTTCCCTTACGGAAAAGATCCCGATGATAATATTCTTCGTATTGCACCTTCCTATCCTTCCTTGAACGAGTTGGCTGAGGCGGCACCGTTGCTCTGTTATTGTATCAAACTTGCGATACTCGAAAATGAGCAAAATGCACAAAAATGAGACCGCAGATTTATTGGTTTCTCTGTTGAAAAAAATACTTTCCTTTGGTATAATGTTTTCAAGAAATAATATTTTGTGAGGTCGCATTTTATGAAGCTGAGATCTATCGTTTCCGCTCTCCTTCTTGTCGCCACCCTTTTACTGATGCTGGCATCCTGCCAGTCCTCCACAGAAACGTCTTCCGCTCCTGTTGGCGAAGAGAACTCTTCCAAGACAGAGCAGGATGTAAGTACCCCTCCCGAAGAGGTCTTCCCGTATGAGGATTTTTATGAAGAAAAGACCTTGAAGATCCTTTGTGTCAGCACCAACCGACACGTTTACGGTACGTTGCAGTTCACTCCCGATGCCGAAAGCAATTACACTGCTGTCAGCGAGGCAGTTAAGGCGCGTAATGACTTGATCGAGGAGACCTATGGCTTGTCCATCGAGACCCACTCCGTTGATTATCCCGTAACCGAGCTGCGTACCCTTGTGGAAAGCGGCTTGTGTGACTATGACCTGGTGTGTGAGTCCGTAGACCGTATGATGCAGAGCGTCAGCGAGAATCTGTTCTGGTCTGTAGACGATACTCTGGATTATTCCTATTCTTGGTGGGATACCGCTGCCATCGATTCCTTGTCCATTGCCGGCAAGCATTATTTCCTTTCCGGCGATGCCCTGATCACCGATGACGACAACGTGTATCTGTATCTCTTCAACAAGGATATGTTTAACGACAATACCGTGTTGGAGTCCACCTACGGCGATATCTATCAGATGGTTAAGGACGGTAAGTTCACCATCGATGTGTTCGAAGAAATGTGCCGCGTTGTATCTCAGCCCAGCGCCGACGGTCAGTGGGATTTCTTTGCTACTTACGGCAATCTTTCTCACGCATACGGTGCAACCGTTATGATGAACGGCTTTGGCTTTGCTACGGTTTCTCCTGACGACAACGGCTACTTCAGCCTGAACGTTGGTACCGAGCAGGGTGTTACTCTGTTCGATAAGGTTTATTCCTTGATGTCCGATAAGACCGTTACTCAGCGTGCAGAGCTGATCATCGGTCAGGGCTCCAAGCCTTCCAAGTACGGCTTTGCCGAGTTGGAGGAAATGTTCGTCAGCGGCAGAGGTCTGTTCTATAACACCACCTCCGGCTCCATTTCTATTCTGAAGGCTCGCGGCGACGACTTTAACTTCGAGTTCGGCGTTCTGCCCATCCCGAAGTACGATGAGGCACAGACCAACTACTACAACACCGTAAACCGCTATCAGTCCTCCGTCATCGGTATTCCCGTTTCCAATACTGATAATAAAGAAGCAACTTGTGTTCTTCTCCAGGCGTTGGGCTTCCACAGCAAAGGCGTTACCGAGGCATATTACCAGCAGACTCTTCAGCTTCAGGCGTTGACCGATAACAACGATGCCGAGATGCTGGATCTGATATACAGCAACCGTTTCTATGACACCGGCGCTATGTTCGAGTGGGGCAACAGCGCTTTGATCAACTTCTACGGCAGTTTGATCAACAACGCATCCGCCAACGAGATCGTTTCCCGTTGGGATAGCATTTCTGCCGCAGTAGAGACGGATATGCAGGCAACCATCGACGCGTTTGAATCTTCCCTTACTTAAGGCTGGTGGGTAATGCACATTATCAAAAGAATTCTCAGCAGCATTCTTCTTGTATCTTTCTTGCTTTCCGCTTTCGCTGTTTCCGGCGTTGCCGCAGGCACCAATCTGGCAGCAGGGAAGTCCTACACTGTGGAATACGACAGCAAAATCGATAACGCATATCCTAATCGCGCTTACAAGCAGGAGAGCGCACTTACAGACGGGAAGCTTGCCACTCGCGCAAGCTATTCCGACACCGCGTTTCTCAAACTTTATCGCGGAACCTCCGCTTCTGTAACCATTGACCTGGGCGAGGCGTGCGCAGTTTCTTCTGTTGAGCTTCGTACTCTTCAGATGAAGACTGCGGGCATTCAATGCGCTCGTTACGTTCACGTTGCGGTTTCTACCGACGGCGAGAATTTCGGCACTGTCGGCTCCGTTTACGACGACAAGTCCGTTACTTCCGCGTCTTCCGCTATTATCACCCATACCGTTACCTTGGATCAGGCGTATGCCGCCCGTTACGTTCGTGTTACCTTTTCCTGCGACGTTTACATTTATACAGACGAGATTTTCGTGTACGGTAACAAGGGTACTTCCGGTGCAAAGGAAGCTACCCCTGATAAAGAAACTGAGCCGGTAGGCTTCTCGGCAGGTATCGACGGTATTGAGAACATTGTTCTGATGTATACCGTGGGGAATTATACCCAGCAGAAACTGAGGCCCTACCTGGCATACGTTGATAAGGATGGCAATGCTACGGACATGATGTTCGAGTCTATGCTGTTTCTGCCCTCCGGCGCTTCCGGTTTTGACTTTTCCACCGATAAGGGATGGAACGACTATACTGCGAATATGTTCGGTATTGGCAAGGATTACAACCTTGAGGCATTGAACAAGCTGGTTGGCAGTATGCGCAGCGAGCTAGGCTTGGCAGACGATTACAAGTATCCCGTCTTCCTTTCCGTTCCTTACTTGGAGCACGGAAATAGGACTGTTGGCGGTGTTGTTTCCAATTCCTTGGAGAACCGCTTGACCTTCCTGAAGGGATATATCGACACCTTGATCAAGACCTTCTCCGAGAGCGGGTTTGACAACCTTGAGTTCAAGGGTGTATATTGGCAGTCTGAGCTCATTAACTATGCCTCCTGCGATTACGAGCCCGATCTGATCAAGCAGTACAACCAGTATGTACATTCCAAGGGACTTAAGTCCATTTGGATCCCGTACTATTGCGCACCCGGCTTTGAGACCGCTGTTGAGCTTGGATTTGACTCTGCAACTCTGCAGAGCGGATATGCATTCCCCAGATCCGGAGACTCGCTCACCGAGATCGGCGACGTTTTGCCCGGTTCTGTGGAGGATTCCGCGGCACAGGCAAAGAAGTACGGCCTTGGCATGGAATTTGAGCTTTCCATCGGCGCTTCTGCGGCGGCAGATCGCTTTTATAAGTACCTGCACACCGGTTACAGCACCGGTTGTATGGATGGCGGCATGATGATGATCTATCAGGGCGTTGACGATCTTTTCCGCTGTGCGGGGTCGCTCAACGGCTCCAATGAACGTACCGTATACGATTTGTTGTATCTGTATACAAAGGATCGTTTTACCTCCGAAGCACCCGTGGTTGAAACCGAAGACAGATTGATCGTAATCAAGACGGATTCCCGTTCCAGTGATTTTGTAACCATTACCGATACGGATTCCACCAGAACCTCTTGGTCCATTGTTGATGCCGTTGCAACGGAAGGCTTGAATTATGTTCTTGAGGGCGAGGGTTTCTATTTGGTAAATACCAAGGGAACCGCTCCCGGAAAATACACCGTTTCCTTCAACGTGTCCGATGGCTATAACGTATCCGAGAGAGCTACCTTGGAGTTCTTGGTAATTGACAAGGAGCTTCCCGAGTTGAACGAAACGCTGGAAGATGCACTTAAGGTTTACGTAAGACCCGACCAAGCGGCGTCCTCTGTTGAATTTCCCGCGGGAACTGAGATCACTTATATCGATCTAGGCGACGGTTGGGGATACGTAACGGCAAAGCTGGACGGAGAAACGGTCAAGGGCTTTACCAACGTAGCCTTTGGTGAAGAGGCTGAGACCTCCGCACCCGAGACCTCCTCTTCTCCGCAGCCCCAGGATGCTTCCGGCTTCCCGATCGTGATCGTTGTTGTGATCGCCGTTGCCGTTTTGGCTGTTGGCGTTGTGTTGCTTATCATTTTTAAAAAGAAAAATATAAAATAAAAACAAAATTTTACACAAGAAAGGACCCAAACATCATGAAAAGACTCATGACTCTGCTTCTGGCTGTTGTTATGGTTTTCTGCCTTGCTGCATGTGCAGAAGAATCTACCGACACCTCTAGCACCCCCGCAACCTCCACTGAGGCTTCCACCGAGGCTTCCTCTGAAGCTCCCGCTGAAAGCTCCACTCCCGCTGAAGAATCCTCCGAGGCTGAGCCCTCTACCGAGCCCTCCGAAGATGAATCTTCCGAAGAACCCGTTCTGGATTATGAAGTAGCTGAGTACATCACCCAGTACGTTTCCTGGAAGGGCTCCATCGGTAACGGTGGTCTGGTTGGTCTGAGAGGCACCGACGGTACCTCCATCCGCCTTACCGCGCTGAACACCGGCGTTGTTGACGGCGTTGCTTCTATCGTAGCGTTCAACTCCGATTACGCGGAGTCCACCATCGAGAGCGCTGAAGGCACTTACGAGGATTACGAAGTTTTCGTAATGGAGTACGATCACGCTACCTACAGCTACAAGGTAACCGCTTCCTACGATCTGGAAGCAGCTGACAAGGACGCTGTTGAGATCCCCGCTGACGGCTATGTTCTTGCTATCCACAAGCACTTTGAGAAGGAGCTCAACGGTATCAAGGCTACCGACTTCTCCAAGGACATCTTCTATCCCCACGGCTTCCGCGCTACCAACGATATCAACGCTGAGATCTACGAGGGCACCATCACCGTTGACGGTAACGTTTCCGCTGACGAGTACGGCGATGCTATCTGGGTTATCGAGCAGTCCAACGAGTTGGTAAGCTACGAGCAGTTCACTGATGGCAACTACTATTCCACCGCAGAGGTTTACCTCGCATATGACGAAGAATACCTCTATGTTGGCGTTGTTGTTAACTCTCCCTACCACATCAACAAGATCACTTCCGCTAACGCTTCTTCTATGTACAACAGCGAGTGCATCCAGGTGAACGTTACCTCTGCCGATCCCACCGGCGAGTACATCTATGCTAACTGGGATAACGTTGTTAACGGCGTGGCTGCTCAGTCTAACGTAGTTCGTCAGTACGGCTTCTGCGTAAACGAGAGCGGCGACACCATTAAGTGTCTGTGGATGGGCAACGCAGCTCAGGAGAACTCCGAGACTAAGTGTGTTCGCGATGCTGAAAACCAGCTCACCATCTACGAGGCAAAGATCCCCTTCGCTGATTGCGGCGCAGAGGGCGAGACCATCTCCGGCACCGCTGGTACCGTATTTGGCTTCTCCGTTTCCATCAACTCCGGCGACGGCAACAACTTCAAGAACATTTACTTCCGTGACGGCGGCGGTATCATCGGTCTGAACGACTGGTCCAAGATCCCCACCATCACCCTCGCTTAATCAATTGTCTTTTTCGGAGGAAGCGCCCCTTTGGCGTTTCCTCCGATGACTTATCGCAGAAGTTTTTCAACTCTCACATTTATTTATAATTGGAGAAAACAAACCTATGAAAATTGGTGTTAGCTTGTACAGCTTCCATGGCTATTCCTCTGCGGATTCTTTGGGCATCAAGGGCTGTATCGATAAAGCAAAAGAGTTTGGCTGCGAAGGCGTAGACTTCGTAGAGTTTGGCAACGGCCTTACTCACGAGGAATATCTTGCACTCGCAAAGGAGTACGGTGATTACTGCAAGCAGGTTGGTATCGAGGCAGTTTGCTTCTGCGTTGGTGCTGACTTCCTGAACCGCGATCTTGACGAAGAGATCGAGCGCGTTAAGAAGCTCGTAGACATCGCGGCTGCTCTCGGTGCAAAGTGCATGCGTCACGATGCTACTCCCGGTTATCCCGCTTCCGTGAAGACCGGCAGAAGCTTTGATGTCGTTTTGCCTATTCTGACCAAGGCATACCGCGCTGTAACCGAGTACGCAAAGACCGTTGGTGTCAAGACCTGTATCGAGAACCACGGCTTCTTTGCGCAGGATCCCGATCGTATCGAGAAGTTGATCAACGCTGTTGGCAACGATAACTTCGGCGCATTGGTAGATATCGGCAACTTTGCTTGTGCAGACGTTGACCATGCTTATGCAGTTGGCCTTACTGCACCTTACGCGATCCATGCACACGCTAAGGACTTCCACAAGAAGCCCGGTACCGGTGTTAACCCCGGTGAAGGCTGGTTTAACTCCCGCGCTTGCAACTATCTGCGCGGCTCCATCATCGGTCATGGTGACGTTCCCGTTCAGCAGTGCATCGCAGCACTGAGACGTGCCGGCTACGACGAGTACTTGATGATTGAGTTCGAGGGTATGGAAGATCCTCTGAAGGGTATTCGTATCGGCGTGGACAACCTCCGCCGCTTTATTAACGCTTAAATCGAAGCAAACTGAAAGAGGGTTGTCTTACGATAACCCTCTTTTAACCCACCAAAAGGAGAACGATAATGTCTGCAAACAAAGAAAATGAAAAAAGAATCGTCAAGCGAATCTTGGTCATATCCGGCATTGTTCTGCTGGCACTCTGTCTTCTGGTCGGGGCTTTGGTTTTGGTTTCCATGCTGTTGGAGGAAGAGGATCTTACGCCCGCATTGCCTCCCGAGGCGTTTTTCTCTGCAGATTACAGTGAGAATATTTTCGAGGATCCCGCATATATGAGCATGAACCGTGCAGTTTACTTTAAGCAGTACGGATCGGGGGAGCAGCTTACTGAGGAGAATTATTTGGATTACGGAGAGTGTGCGGAATTCTTTTATCATTATTTTGATAACGTTATTCGAGGCGATTATAACGCGTATCATCAAATGCTCACTGAATCGTTTTTGGAAAGCGAGGATGTTCCCGATCGGTTCACCATGCAGATGATCTACGATATCGAAGTTGATCAGGTACAGTCCGGCGGTTCTGCGGAATATCAAGGGGAAACTGTCAACGTGTATTTTTTTGAGGTAAAATATAAGATATACCGTAATAACGGAACCTTCCGAAACGATGTCGCCAGCAACCAATCCACAACCCAGTATTATCATTTGTATTCTTATCAGGGTGAGTTGTATCTCAATGCCGTGCAGGATAAATGGGTAGTTTTGGAATAAGAACATAGTGACCAAAAAGCGTTCCAAGTTTTCGAAAAAAATGTACATTTTTTGTCTGTTTTGCTATTGACATTTGCGCCAAAACATGGTATTATATTCAGCGTTGGCGGAAATGCCAAGCAATATGCGCCTTTAGCCCAGCTGGATAGAGCGTTTGGCTACGAACCAAAAGGCCGGGGGTTCGAGTCCCTCAAGGCGCGCCACATAAAGTCTTGTAACCTTAGTGTTTGCAAGACTTTTTTGTTTGTTTTCCGTAAGATATTTTCAATCTGTTTTTCAAAACATAGAAATCCGGTTGATTTTCTTCGATAACTGTGTTATCATAGGCCAGTAAAGATGACTGATGGGAGGATCCGCCATGACAGAGAAAATCGTTGCCGCGGTAGAAAAATACAGAGACTTGATTTTGAATGCGGAGCGCCATATTTGGACGACTCCTGAGACGGGATACAAGGAGTTCAAAACCTCCGGGTACATGGAAGAAAAGTTTCGTGAGCTTGGGTATGATATCGTCAAGGCAGACGGTATCACCGGATTTTATGCCAGACTGGACACCGGCAGGGAAGGCCCGGAGCTGTTGATCCTTGCGGAGCTGGATTCCATTCTCTGCGCTTCCCACAAGAATTCAGATCCTGCCACAGGTGCGGTTCATTCTTGCGGACACAACGCCCAGTGTGCCGCCTTCTTAGGGGTTGCCGCCGCGCTGAAGGAGAGAGGAATGCTGGATGGACTTTGCGGAGCCATTCGACTTTGTGCCGTTCCCGCCGAGGAGCTTTTGGAGATAGAATATCGCTCCAAGCTGAAGGACGAGGGAAAGATCAAATATTTCTGTGGCAAGTCGGAGTTCTTGCACAGAGGCTATTTTGACGGTGTTGACCTTGCCTTTATGGTGCATACCAGCCGTTCTTTTACGGCAGGGATAGGTTCTGTCGGCTGTATCGTCAAACGCATCCTCTACAAAGGTGTAGCCGCCCACGCGGGCTCCAGCCCCTGGAACGGCAAGAACGCCCTCTATGCCGCCACCTGCGGTCTGCAAGCGGTGAACGCCCTCCGCGAGACCTTCAAGGAGGAGGATCTTATCCGCGTGCATCCCATCATCACCAACGGAGGCAGCATGGTAAACGCCATTCCCGACATGGTCACCATGGAAAGCTATATCCGCGGTGTTTCCTTTGCGGCCATGGAGGATGCCAACAAAAAGGTGAACCGTGCCTTGATCGGCGCGGCCTATTCCATCGGTGCCAACATTGAGATCATTGATCGTGCGGGTTACTCTCCCTTGAACAATAACACCGATATGCTTTATGCGGCAAAGGAAGCCTACGAGACTCTTTTCCCCGAGGAGGAGTTTACCGTTACCCAAACCAGAAGCACCGGCAGTACCGATATGGGTGACCTCTGCTGCATCATGCCCGTGATCCATCCCTACGCTCCGGGTGCAGAAGGTACCAGCCACGGAAGTGATTATGCGGTGGCAGACCCCGAAGCCGCCTGCGTCAAAAATGCCAAGTGGCAGCTTTCTATCATTAACACCCTGCTGGGGAACGGTGCCGAGCGGGCAAAGAAGATAGTGGCGGAATACCGTCCGCTGTTTGATTCCAAGGAGGCGTATTTCGCTTACGTGGATTCTCTCACCTCAAGCGGGGAGCGGATTATCTACAACGACGACGGTACAGCGTTCATTAAGTAAAAACCAACTCAAAAAAAGATCGGAATTTTCCGATCTTTTTGAGATTTAATTGAATTTCGCTTCCAATGCGGAATTGATTTGATCGTTGGCATCCTTTACAGCGCAATACCAAACGTAACCGTCTTTTTCCACGAATTTTGCACTAACCAGCATGCTGGTGTCCATAGAGGGATATGCCTTGGCGTTTTGGATCTTAAGATCGATACGAGCCTGCAAATATGCAATGAAGGCCTGTGCATCGGCGCCCTCCTTCATCTTAAAGAGCCCGAATTCGCAGGGGAGAATAGGTTTGCTCTCATCAATGTAAACCACGTAGGATTCTACCGAACCGAAATCCGGCATGGAGGTCAAATCTCCGTAGTAACTGCGGATCAGATCCTCATCCAAATATTCACCCAAAACAGTAGAAGTAGAGGTATAGAGATTGCCGCCCTCCAGCTGATAGGTTGACAAAATAGAATTCGCCTCTGCTTGCAGATCGAGAACAACGGGGTCTTTTTGGCAAGAGGAGAGGCAGGCTACCAGAAGAAGCATCGCCAAAACAGCAGAAAAAGTCTTTTTCATATAAAATCCTTTCAATCCTTTTTACTGATTTTACCTTAAATCTCTTCGTGTGTCAAGACTCTTCTGTCGTGTTAATGATATTTTACAAATTAAATTTTCAAAAAGCTCTTTTCTTTTTAGAAAAAATGTGGTATATTTTCCCTATGATCTTATGTTATCGGAGGAACATATGGTTTTCTCTTCCTTGATATTCATTTTTGCATATTTGGCAATCACTCTTATCGTGTATTACATATCGCCGCTCAAGCTTCGCAACCTTGTTTTGTTTATCGTATCGTTGGCTTTTTACGGCTGGGGTGAACCGAAGTATATTCTCCTGATGCTGATTTCCATTGCCGCGGCGTACGGTTTTGGTTTCCTGATTGAAAAATACAGAGACGTTGATCGCAAGCGCGCAAAGCTGTTCTTGATCCTGTCTCTTTGCGTAAATCTGTCGTTTCTGTTATTTTTTAAGTATTTCAATTTCTTTGCCCATAATTTAGGCTTTGCGGGAATCGACAATTTGACCTTGCCCGTAGGAATTTCCTTCTATACCTTTCAGATCATGTCCTATTCCATCGATCTGTACCGTGGTGCCGTTCCTTGCGCCCAAAAGTTTGTTCCCTTCGGTACCTACGTTACACTGTTCCCTCAGTTGATTGCAGGTCCTATCGTAATGTACCGCGACGTATATCGGCAGCTGCAATCCCGCAAGGAAACGGTTTCTATGTTTGCATCGGGGGTCAGCCGTTTCGTGATGGGTCTTTCAAAAAAGATTGTTTTGGGAGATTCCGCCGCTGCCTTGGCAGAGAGCCTTGAGGCAGCTAACGGGTTCCAGCCGACGGTTCTCGGTACTTGGCTGATCATGATCGCGTACACGCTTCACATTTACTTCGATTTTTCGGGATATTCCGATATGGCCATCGGTCTTGGCAGAATGATTGGCTTTGAATTTGCGGAGAATTTCAACTATCCGTATATTGCCCGCAGTATAACGGATTTTTGGCGCAGATGGCACATAACGCTTTCCACTTGGTTCCGTGATTACATTTATATTCCTTTGGGCGGTAATCGAGTGGGGAAATTGCGCGGCTTTTTCAATCTTGCCGTTGTTTGGTTTCTTACGGGATTTTGGCACGGCGCTGATTGGAACTACATTCTTTGGGGCGTTTATTTCTGTGTCTTCTTGATTTTGGAAAAAGCGTTTTTAAGAAGATTTCTTGACAAGTGCAAGATATTTGCCCATATCTATTCGTTGCTTGTGATCGGTTTTGGCTGGACCATCTTCTTTCATAGCGATATCGGGGCGATTGCCGACTCCGCTTTGCATATGGTTGGTATCGGTGCCGCATGGGGAAATACAGGCGTTCTTTACGCGTTGCTTCGCTGGTTGCCGTTTTTGATTCTCGGTATCATTGCCTGCACGCCCTATCCCAAACGATGGATACAGTCCTTGCGTGAGCGTTATTCTGCTGTTGAAGCTATTTCGCCGTTTGTTATCGCATTGCTTTTGCTTTTAAGTATCGCTTACATGGTGAACGATACCTTCTCACCGTTTTTGTATTACATTTTCTGAGAAAGGGGAGTCTGTACGTGAAGAAATTTTCCGAATACGCAACAGTCGTATTGTTCTGTGGGATCATCCTTACGCTTTCTGTCCTCTTTCTTGCTTTGCCCGATCAAGCGTTTTCTCGGCAGGAAAATCGAACCCTCGCCACTGCTCCGTCGTTGAACGCCGATTCCTTTTTCTCCGGACAGTTTGCGTCTGATCTGAACGTATATATTGCAGACCAGTTTCCCTTTAGAAACAGCTTTCTGCGGGTTCGTTCCTTTTTTGAGCTTATGCTGGGAAAGGGGGAAAATAACGGGGTTCTTTATTCCTACGACCAGTTGGCCGTGAAGGAGTTCGATGCCTATAAGTCTCGCATGGAGATCACCGAGGACACGGATCGCATTTATTTGGATACCGTAAAGGCTCAGCTGGAGGTTTTGAACCGTTTTTCCGCTTCCTTGGAGATCCCGATGGTTACCGTGTTGCCCGGAAGAACCATTGACGTTTGCGAAAGCGCCTTTACCTACGAAAGACCGGACGGAGATGACGTTTTTGAGGCTATGAACGCTCTTCTGGAAGAAAATGCCGGGTACATCGATACCTTGTCGCTCCTGCGCGATCGTTACGATGGCGGGGAGTACGTGATGTATAAGACGGATCACCATTGGACAACGCTGGGAGCATATTACATCTATTGCGAGATTATGAAAGAGCTTGGCAAGGAAGATCGTATTGTTGCGCCCGATCGTTTCGAGAAGGAGCTGATAGCCGATTTCTCCGGTACCACCGCCGCAAAAGGGAATTTCCCTGTATACGCCAGAGATTTCTTGGAGCTCTGGCATTTACCGGACGATGGGGAATATACCGTTACGGTTGACGGTGAGCCTTTGGACGGTTTCTACGAGCGTTCTTATTTGGACGTTGCCGACAAATACTCTGTTTTTCTCGATGGCACGCATAACGTTACGGAGATCCGTAAGCCCGGTGAAGAGCGTGAAACGCTTTTGATTGCCAAGGACTCCTTTGCGAATTGCTTGATTCCGTTCTTGGCACGTGAGTATGATATCGTAGCCTTGAACCTTCGCACCAACACCGCATTATCCGCAGCTGTGGAGACCTACTCAGCAGATGCTTTGCTGATCGTTTATAACGTAGAAAATATTATCACTTCTGCCGATCTCGGCAATTTGAAATAAGAGGAGACACACATGAAAAGAGTTTTGCTGTCTGTTTTGTCCTTGTTGCTTGTTGCAACCTTCATGCTTTCCGCCTGTGAGCAAAGCGGGGCTGTTGAGGAATCTGTTTCTGTCAACACCTCTTCCGCGATTTCTTCTGAAGGCGAGAGCATCCCCGAAGAGAGTTCTGAGGATTTTTCTGAGGATGCTTCTGAGGATGAAACGTACGGAGAAAACAATATCAAGGTTTTGTATAACAGCTACTCCGAAAAGCCATACTTTGCTATGGTTGGCACCTGCACCGAGGGCGCAGTTGTTACTGCCGAGTGTAGCGGTGAGGTTGTCAGCTCTCAATCCTACAAGGGATGGTTTTCCTTGCGTTTGCTGTGCAAGAACGCCCCTGTCAAGGTTGTGCTTTACGAGACGTTAAACGGTGAAATGGTGGGTGAAAAGAGCCGAGTAAATGTTGCTCCCAAAACTCCCGGCAGTGAAATGTGGCCTGTTGTCACCGGCGGTAATTTTCAGTTCTTTTTCCAGAAGATGCTTCCCGATTTCCAGGGCACCAACATTCCCAGAGATACTGCATATACCAGTCTGACAAAACGTATCGGAGAAAGATTGAAGCAATTGCGTTCTTACAATGAAAACGCCGCGATCATTTACTTGATCGTTCCTTCCTCCATGACCGTCTATCCCGAGCTGGTTCCCGAAACCTACGGAGAGCTTGCTTCCGAAACCCGCTTGAGCAAAGCTGTGGATGCCATCAATGCAGGCGGCGGTATTGCCATCGATCTGCAGGCGCTTTTTGAAGAGCATAAAAACGATGAAATGCCGCTGTACTATAAGCTGGACAGCCATTGGTCGGATTACGGCGCATACATAGCTTACAAGGCACTTTTCGAACAGGTTGCCAAAACCTTCCCCGAGGCGGCGCCTCGCGCCATTGATGAATTCAACTGGAATCCCGGGTATTACGAAAGCGGGGATATGACCTATTATCTCGCAATGTCTCAAAGCAAGGTTAAGGAATATGCATATTACCGTACCTTTGAATTTGATGCGCCTTCTGCCATCACTTCCATAAAGCGCTACGGGTCAACCACACAGCTCTGTTACAGCAATGCTGTGACCGAGGAAAAAATCATCAATACCAAGCGCGAGGAGTTGCCCTCTTGTATCGTTCTTCGCGATTCCTATTCCACGCAGATGTATGACATATTGGCTGAACGTATGAACAAAACCCATTACATGGGTATGTGGGGATATCGTTGGGATCAATCCTTGATCGCTTCCGAAAAGCCCGATTATGTGATTTACATCCTTGCAGAGTGGAATTTGGACTCCATCTTATATAGCTGATCGTATGTGGCGCGAAAAAACCGCATTGGTTGCAATGGAAAGCTTTTTCCGTAAGGATGAGCGATTTCAGATTGTAAAAGAGCTTCCTTGGTTTTATGCGTTTTCTGCATATGTAGTCATCGCATTTTTGGTAACGTTCCTTATATCTCTCGTCGTGATTTGGGCGTTCTCCCCTTTGTCGGTGTTTGTAACATTGCTTCTCGGTGCTGTTTTCTTTGCATGGGCGTATTTTATCGGAACACGATCATTGTACGGAAATTATTTTGCGGTCACGCAGTATTCCGTCTATCGGTATATCAGAAAACAGATCCCGCAGATGGACGAGCTGCCGCTAAATGCTGTTGAAAGCATTACCGTCAAAAAGCTTTGGTTCGCGCCTCGGTTTGCTTCCGTTTCTATACGTTGTCGGAAGGATTATCTTCGAAGGATGCCGGGCTTGAATCGTCTTTACAATCTGAAAAACGCTCAAAAGAATCCCGAAAAAGCCGATATGCGAAGTTTGTCCCTCGGGAAGCCCGTATATCTCCGCCTGGTTTGTAAGAACCCCAGAGAGGTGTACTACATCTTTGCAGATATGAAATCCATCATGGGATATTCATATCGACTATATGCGAAAGGTCGAAAAAATGGCAAGAAAAAGAACCTTGGAAGATGAGCTTCGTCTTAAAGCTTATTTAATCGAAGCAACCTTGCATGAGAAAGAATATGTACCATCTTTTCCCAAGGAATTCGCGCTATGCGTCTTTTGCTGGGGACATATCAGTGGTAGAGCGCAGGAATACAGCGAGGGCTTTCACGACGAAGAAAGCCAAGATTGGATCTGTCCGGACTGCTTTGAAAAGTACGCCGCTTATTTTGCGTGGAAGGTAATTCCTATGAAAGGAAAAACCTTTGCCGAATTTCTTGCAGAGGAAGAAGAATTGGAAGTTCCCATCATATAACAAAACGACCGACGGTACGATCGTACCGTCGGTCGCTATTCATTTATTGACGGAATAGGATTTCTTCCAAAATGGAAGCCGCGGATGCAATCAATTTTTCACAAGGACGGCTGTTGTAGAAGGAATGGTTTCTTTCCGTGGGGGTGGGGAGTGTGCTTGCCGTGCCGCCAAGCAGGTCGTGGCAATAAATACTTCCGTGCCGTTCCTTGAAGCATTTTGCCAGCTCTTGCACCAGACGGTAATGCTCCGCTTTGACGATGCCGGTTTCCGGAGTGGAATATCCCTTCGCCATTCCACATACCAAGAGCATACCGCTCACGGCTCCGCAGACCTCGCGCATTCTGCCCATACCGCCTCCGAAGGAGCAAGAGAGCTTTACAGCAGTTTCAAAGGGGAGCCCCAATTCTTCCGCAAATGCGCCCAGCACAGCTTGGGAACAGTTGTATCCTTGGCGGAATAAGGTTCCGGCAAGCTCAGGCTTTCCGCCGATAGAAAACATCATGCCGGAGGCAAGTCTGTGAAATCTTTTCCCTAAAACCTTGCTTAGGTGTTCTGCTGCGGTGAAGTGGGTGCAATGTCCGGAATAGCAGCTGATACAGGAATTGCGTAATTCCTCTGCAATGATTGCGAGTTGCTCCGTAGAAAGCGTGTCAGTTAGATGAAATCCGCCTACGATATGTGTGATCCCGTTCTGTTTTGCAACTTCGAGAACAGCGAGAATACCTCGATGGCAGCATCCCGTAAAAAGAACTTTTTCGTTGCCTTGGGTAACGACCAAATATAACTCATGTTCAAAACGATCGGGTACTAACGTATCGCCACATTTTATCAGCAAATCGGTTGGCTTTGCCTCTGCAAGTAAATCTGCAGGCAAAACAGAGAGCTCTTGGTCCAAATCGATTTTTTGGTCAAGCATCACGAAACGATCCTGCGAAGCTTTCGCTTTCTCCGAAAGCCCGATATACCGTTCTCCGTGGAAAAACTCGGCAAAAGCAAGGGGGTGGACGTATATCTTGGCGCGGGAGTTGCGTTGCATAAAGTATTCCAAGCCGTTGCCGTGATCGTAATGTCCGTGGGAGAGAATGAAGATATCAACATCCTGTAATTTTTCGCCCAGCTTTTCTGCGTTGCGCAGAAAAAGATCGCTTTGCCCTGCATCAAACAGAATTTTATTCTTTTCGGTTTGGATCAGAAAGGACAGGCCATGTTCCGCTTCAAATCGAGAGCAGAGAGGGGAGTCCTCACATAATACACTGATTCTCATATTATTTTCAGACGTTTAACTCCTTTAAATAGTGGTCGATGAGTGTCCATATCCATTGGTGCAAGGGGGTAAAAGAAAATCCGATCGAATTCGCAAGCTCCGTATTAATAGTATAGGGCGCTTCTCCGTTGTACGGCGCAGGCTCACCTAATTCGGAGAAAAGAAGTGTTTTTCCGGTTTTTTTGCAGACGTATTCAGATATGTCTTTTATCGATACGGTACCCTCGCTGTCACCGTTGATATAGCCTGTAAAGTCATTATCTGCAAACTGTGCCAGGAATTCTCCTGCTTCATCAGAGCGCACGAAAGCCATTTGCGCATCATAATTATCAACGAATGCAGGAGAGCCCTCAACAATTTTTTGAATGTAAAAGAGAAGTCGTTTCGTGTAATCATCAGTGCCGAAACGAGATGCTTACCCATGAAGCGAGTGCCGCCGAGAACGAGGATATTTATTTTTATCTCCTTATGTACTCTGTGTATCAATAGTTTACCATAGACAAATTCCGCTGTCAACTGCGATTTTTCACAAGGAAACACTTAAAATTCACTTGCTTTTTTTCTTGTTTTGTGTTACAATACAATGAGAATTTTTTAGATAAGGGAAGGAGACAGAAAATGAAAAACAGAAGAGTCTTTCTTGGAACAATCAGTGTTCTGTGTATTCTGTTTTGCTTGTTCTTACCCTTCTTTTTCGGCTTGCGGTTCCTTTTGCCGATCTTGAGGACGGAGGAGACATCCTCCGAGGTTTCCGAGGATCTTTTGACCCCTGACGAATGTACTCCTTTGCAGGCGTGGCAGCTTTGCCAAAGCGCCCTTGCGGAGCATGGAGAATTTTCCACTTCCACCGAGGGTGTTATCGATACGCAGATTTTGTTTTTTAACTATCGGCAATTGATCAATAACCGCCGTGTCGTGACCTCCGAGGGAGTGTCCGTTCAGCAAATGAATACGGGCTCTTTGGTCAATGTGGGGCTCCAGCAATATCTCAACGGTGAGAAGGCTTTTCTCAGGCCTTGCGAGATTCTTGGCTCGGGTCATATTTCATGGGCTGATACGCCGATTGCCGTATCGATGAACGCTTATTACGATGCTTTCGGACCGTCGTATGACGGATTGTCGGCATATTTGATGAACGAACGTACTCTTACAACGGGTTTTTATCTTTACGAAAACGAGGGTGTCTATTCCTTCTCCTTTCAGCTTTCTGCCGAGGCAGCGCTGTATTACGGAAGATCCCTCCGCACGTTGCTTCAGCTGGAAGAAGATCCTGTCTTCAAATCCGTAGAGATCAATTTGGATATGGATGCTTCCTTCCGTCCTTTGCGAGCGGAATACAAAGAAGAGTACACTGTTTATATGGATCTGATTGGAGAAACGGTTTGTAAGTCCAAGTACATAGAGACCTTTTCTTACGATACTGTTACTCATATCGAAGCGGATTTCTTCGGTGCGTTCTCCCAACTGAATGCGGATAGTGAGGTTCCGCCTCTTTCTACGGGATATAATTTTTTGTTCTCTCTCTTCGGAAATTCCAATACCTACGATGCTACGCTGACTATGTCGGGCGAGGAAATTCCTTTACAGATCTCATTAGAGACCGGTGATAGCAGTATTTATGCCGTCGGCGAAGAGTTTTCTCTGGTTTATCGCAACGGAAAGTATTATTTCGCTTTTTCTGAGAATAAGCTTAGCACCGATGCCGATGCTTTTAATGGGAAAGTGAGTCCTCTTGCGAACATCGGCAGTTCTTCACAGCGGGATGGAGGCGGTATATCTTCCTCCGTCGGGTCGTTGATGGACGACATCAGCATCAAAAATGAGAACGGTAAGTTAATTCTCTCTTCCGCTTCCGAGGAGGTCTCCTTCTATGTTGTTTTGGATACTGCGTCCATGACGATTGAGGAGCTGACGGTTGATCTGTCTATGGCGGGAACGTCGGGCTCTTTGCACATGAAGCAGTCGAATGCTCGCAGTGAATTGCCGACCCTAGTAGGCTACGAAGATATTACCCAAGGGCTGGATTCCCTCAATATCCTCTTTGAGGCTTTACAGCAACCCAACACATACTACATGGTTGGCATTACCGGCGAGCACGATGTGTCGGCGAATGCTATCCTTTCCCTTGGCGAAAAGCCTTCCTTTGCGGTGCAGTTTTTGGATGAATCGATGCCGTTATCGCTGTTCTTCGCGGAAGACTCTGCGATTGCTATCTTGAGTGATGTAGCTGTGCATGGTTCTTATGCTGAGCTTGAGACTTTGTTGGCGTTATTTTCAAAAAGCTCGTCCGTGGAGTACGCTGCCGAAGGAGAAATGACTTCCGGTGTTCGTGTTTCCATAGAAAAGAACAGCATGGTTGTGCGCTTTGGGGAATCCCTTGTGCGGTTCCGCGGGAATTCGCTTGTCTATGAAAACGGGTCAACGGTTGTAGTTGCCACTAAAACCGGATACGGGGATCACTCTGCAGGCGAGCTTCCTGCGGTGAAGCACTCTTTGTCTGCCGCAGAGCTTACTGCGTTCTTAGACGACTCCGTTTATCCCGAGCTTTTGGGAGCGAAGTCTATTTACGCAACGCTTGTTGTTCAATCCGCGCAGGAAAAATTTAACGTTGACGTTGTCGGCTCGCTTGAGTCTGATCTTGTTTTGAAATTCAGCACCGCTTTGAGCGGGGAAGATATCGACCTATTCTACGCAGCGGATCACATGTATCTCAGTCACGCCTTGTTCGACGGGTATCTTCCTGCCGATAAATTGCAGTTGCTTTCCGGTGGCGATTCCGCTTTCAGCGGTTCTGACGTAAGAGCCGGCGACTCCCTTGACCTGTCTTCCTCTTCTTTGGAAGCGATTCAAGTGGAAAACCATCAGATGAAATTGGTTTTCGAGTCCTTTACGCTGTACTTGAATAAGGATTCCTTCCGCTTGGTCAGCGGTGAGACCATCGTGCGCAGCACGAAATTGTACGGAAGCCAAGATGTCGTTTCCATCGATGTTCCCCAAAAGGAAAAATGCATCGACCTGGAAGATCTTTTGGGAAAACTGTCTGCTTTGGCAGAGAAAAAAGAGCTTGCGTTTACCGGAAACTATTACAGCGACATTGTTGCGGTATTGATCAATCGCTTTGACATCCGCCTTTCCAACGACGGCTCCTTGGAGCAGTTGGCTTTTGAGTCTGTTTTCAGCAACACCATCAGCCAGCCTGTGAAACTGTACTACGATACAAGTGCTGTTTATGCAGATATCGGCGGTATCAAGTTGCTTTCACTTTTCTCCGATTCTCCTGTTTCGTTGGTTGAGTTGTCGGAAGAATCCTTGGGAGCCGCAATATTCCCGTTGGCAGGCTTGTCTGGCGATCTATCCGAAATTAAGAGCGTTTCGTACAAAAACGGGAATTTAACGGTTGATACCGCAGATGGAATTCTGACGCTCAGCTGGCTCGGAGACGAGTTGAACGTGGTGCGGTTCTCTTCCGAGGCTGTTTCTTTGCTGTTGGTCGCATGTGATCCTCGTCCTGTTGTTATGCCCTCTCCCGAGGAATATACAGATATTACCGAGCTTGCGGATATGATGCAGGCTGTTTATAACACGCTTTCGGCAGGCTCCTGGCGAATTGACGGTAGCTTGGATCTTAGGCTATTCTCTTTTGCATTGAATAACGTTTCCGTTGCGGGCGGTTTGTCTTACGAAGGCGGTGCTTTGAGCGGCGACCTGACCTTCGATATACCGTATTTCCTCGGTCTGACCTCCCGCGATATACCCCGTAGGTCGGAGTATGGCTCGTTGAAGGATTGTTCCATCATTAACCGCGTGTTGATTTACAACGAGACGATCTATCTTGAAAAAGAGATCCGCGGGGAATACGGATCCTCTCATACAGAGGTTTTGGTTCTTTCCGAAAAGCGGTTGATCACGTTCGAGGAGTTTCGGCGTAATCCTGCTTCTGCAATCGTTTATTTCTTCAACCTTGAAGAGGGCATTGTATCCGACGAAACGGAAAGTCCGGAGCATGATACGGAAATCGGGGATTCCGATCCGTTCTTCTCCGAAACGCCTTTCGAGGATATTTACGAAGAGGATGGGCATTATGTCTTTGTGTTCTCTCCGGAGCATCTTGCCGATCCCATCGATTTGCTTACCCTCTTTGTGTATACAGACGGGGAATACGTTACCGGCGTGAAAGCGGTTTCTGACATTTCAGTGTTTGCCGTCGAGGTTTCCGCTGAGGTGAGTGACCATGGCAGTGTTGAAATTTATGTTCCCGACGAAAGTGTTCTGAATGAATTTCTTCCGTTTCAGAGATAACGAATTCGCATATACTGTCAGCAGAACAAAGAACGTTACAATTTAAGCATTCTCTATATTTTTTCAAAAAAGTATTTGACTTTTTGCAGAAAGCATGGTAGTATATAGGGCATGCACAATACAGTTTTTTCAAAGGAATGAGGAACCCATGTTACAGAAAAAGAAAGTATTTTCCGGAGCAGGCGTTGCATTGATCACGCCCTTTAAGGACGGAAATGTTGACTATAATGCACTGGATGTTATTTTGGAGCAACAGATCGCGGGAGGCACCGATGCCATCATCGCTTGCGGCACAACCGCCGAGGCGGCAACCCTTACCGATCTGGAGCATCGCCGTATCATTTCCCATTGCGTGGAAAAGGTCGCAGGCAGAGTGCCCGTGATTGCAGGTACCGGCTCCAACCATACCGATTATGCTATTGAACTCACCAAGTTTTCCAAGAACGAGGGTGCCGACGGCGTTCTTCTGGTAACGCCTTACTACAACAAAGCCAGCCAGAAGAGCTTGGTTAAGCATTTCCAGATGATCGCTGAGTGTGCTGATATTCCCAACATTCTTTATAACGTTCCTTCCCGTACCGGATTGAACATTTCTTTGGGGGCATATCAGCAGCTTGCTGAGCATCCTAATATCGTTGCGACGAAAGAGGCCAGCGGAAATCTTTCTGCTATTATGCAGGTAATTGAGGCGTGCGGTGACTCCTTGAACGTATACAGCGGCAACGATGATCAGATCGTTCCCTTGATGTCCGTTGGTGCCATTGGCGTTATTTCCGTTTTGTCCAACATCATGCCCCGCGAGACACACGAAATGGCTCGTCTGTGTTTGGAGGGCAACTTTAAAGAAGCCGCAAAGCTTCAGCTTCGTTATTTGTCTTTGACCAACGGTCTCTTTATGCAGGTAAATCCCATTCCTGTAAAAACCGCTATGGCAAAGATGGGCTTCTGCACCACTGAGATGAGAATGCCTTTGTGCGAGATGGATGATGCCGACAACGAAAAGCTGTACGCATTGATGCGCGAAGCTAATTTGATCTGATCGTGCCGAAAGGAAGTTTCAAATGACGAATATCATTTTGAACGGTGCCTGCGGAAGGATGGGTAGAGCAATCGGGGAGGCTTCGGCCTCCTTCGAAGCTTGCATTGTTGCAGGTGTTGATAAATTTGCAGGGGCGTGTAGTTTTCCGCTTTATGATGATCTGGAGAAGGTGTACGAGTCTGCGGACGTTTTGGTGGATTTTACGGTGCATACCGCTACGGATGATTTGATCGCCTTTGCCAGAAGGACCGGAATTCCCATGGTGGTTGCAACCACCGGCCATACCGAAGAGGAGATGGCGGCCTTGAAGCGTCTTTCCGAAGAGGTTGCGGTTTTTCATTCCGGAAATATGTCTGTGGGCATCAATCTGATGATTTCGCTGTGTAAGACTGTTTCTGCATCCATGGGCGACAAAGCCGATATTGAGATCATCGAAAAGCATCATAATCAGAAATTAGATGCTCCCAGCGGAACCGCGCTGATGATCGCGAATGCAATTCGCGAGGCGCATCCTTGCGAAACCGAGATCGTTTACGACAGAACCGCAAGAAGATCAACTCGTCCCAAGACAGAGATCGGGATCAGCGCCATTCGCGGCGGAAATATTGTGGGTGAGCATGAGGTTATGTTCTGTATGGGCAATGAGATCGTAACCATTAAGCATAGTGCCATCGGCAGAGCGCTTTTTGCAGAGGGTGCTCTTCGTGCCGCTGAATTTATGAAGGGTAAAACCAGCGGTTTTTATTCCATGGAGGATCTCTTGAAGGAAGCGGTTTCCAAATCCGCTGTTGAGGTCTGATACTTAGGAGAGTTTTTTAAGTGAAACTGAACTTCACCAAAATGCAGGGCTGCGGGAACGATTACGTATATATATCAACCTTTGATCAAAAGGTTGAGGATATGTCTGCCGTAGCAAAAAAGCTTTCGGATCGTCATTTCGGTATCGGCGGAGACGGGGTTATCTTTGTTTGCCCCTCCGATGTTGCCGATGGTCGGATGCGTATGTTCAACGAGGACGGCAGCGAAGGCAAAATGTGCGGCAACGGCGTTCGTTGCGTTGCTAAATTTTTATACGATCATCAACTGGCTCGCAAAAAAAGCTTGTCTGTGGAAACCCTCTCCGGCATCAAAACCATTGAACTTACCATGGATGGCGAAGAAGTGGTTGGCGCAACTGTGAATATGGGGCAAGCCAAAACCGCTCCGATAGACATTCCCGTTTTACTGCCCGGAGACGAAATTATCGATCGTTTGATCAATATTAGCGGAACCGATTACCGCATTACTTGCATCAGCATGGGAAATCCGCACTGCGTTGTTTTTACCGATGATGTCAGGAATTTTCCGTTGTCTTCCATCGGTCCTCTTTTTGAGCATAGTGAGTTTTTCCCCGAAAGTGTAAACACGGAGTTTGTGCGCGTGATCGATGATACGCACTTGGAAATGCGTGTTTGGGAACGGGGGAGCGGTGAGACCTTGGCTTGCGGTACGGGTGCTTGCGCTTCCGTTGCCGCCGCTGTCAAAAACGGCTATTGCAAGAAGGACGTTCCCGTAACGGTTTCTCTTTTGGGCGGAGATCTGCGTATTATTTATTCCGATCATTACGTTATGATGGAAGGCCCTGCAAAAACGGTGTTCGAAGGCGTTTGCGATTTAGATAAGGTTTGAAGCAAATTCGATGCTCCGGTTGCAATTTGACTTGAGAGTTCGCTTGTTTTATCTGGGTTCGACATAGAAAACGAAAGAAAAATGCAATTTCATTTCGGTGAAATTGCATTTTTGTGTTGACACCGAGGATCTTTTGTGATATACTGACTCATATGACTATTATAAGGGAGAGCTCTTATGAAAAAACAGGAAATGAATACCCAAACGCTTTTTTCTCGCATGAGAAAAAACGAGCCGTTTGAGGAATCGTTATATACAAAATACGGCGTCAAAAGAGGTCTTCGTAATCCGGATGGAACCGGTGTTGTTGCAGGCATTACCCGTATCAGTAACGTTCACGGTTATTTGATCAATGAGTACGAGCGTGTACCTTGCGAGGGCGAACTTCGCTACCGCGGTGTAAACGTCGAGGATCTTGTAAACGGATGCTTGGAAGACGATCGCTTTGGCTTCGAGGAGACTGTGTGGCTGTTGCTGTTTGGCCACCTTCCTTCCAAAAGCGAGGTCGAGGATTTTAACGCCGTAATGGAGGAATTTCGTGAGCTTCCTCAGGATTTTATTGAGGATATGATCATGAAGGCCGCCAGCCCTAACCTGATGAATAAGATGGCGCGTTCCGTTTTGGCACTTTACAGCTACGACGACAACCCCGACGATACCTCTATGGAGAACGTTCTTGCGCAATCACTTTCCATCATTGCCAAATTGCCGGCAATCATGGTTGCCGGTTATCAGGCGAAGCGCCGCGTCTATGATAACGAGAGTTATTTCATTCACTCTCCTTATCATGGGATCAGTACTGCCGAGAACATCCTATCCATGCTTCGCATCGATCGCAAGTACACTCGCGAGGAAGCGTTGCTTCTTGATAAATGCTTAATTTTGCACGCAGAGCATGGCGGCGGTAATAACTCTACCTTCTCTGTGCGCTTGTTGTCCTCCTCCGGCACCGATACCTATTCTGCCATAGCGGCAGGTATCGGTTCCTTGAAGGGTCCTCGTCACGGCGGTGCAAACATCAGTGTTGTGAAAATGTTGGACGATATGAAGGAAAACATCAGGGATTATGCCGATGATGACGAGGTCGCAAATTACCTTCGTAAGATCTTGAAGAAGGAAGCGGGGGACAGAAGCGGTTTGATCTACGGTATGGGTCATGCTGTCTACACCAAGAGCGATCCCAGAGCTAAGATTTTGAAGACCAATGCCAAATCTCTTGCTATCGAGAAGGGCTATGGCGAGGATTTCCGTCTCTTGGATGCGGTTGAACGCTTGACACCCGAATTGATGTCCGAAAAGAGAAATGCGTTGACTGTTTGCGCCAACGTGGATTTGTATTCCGGACTGATTTACCGTATTCTCTCCATTCCTCCGGAGATGTTCACCCCTTTGTTTGCCGTTGCGAGAACCGCTGGTTGGTGCGCACACAGAATGGAAGAGATGTCTACCTGCCGTAAGATCATTCGTCCTGCATACAGAGCGAATCTGGACGAGATCGCCTATTTACCGCTGAATTGCCGAAAGGAGAATTAAAATGGGATACACGCTTGCGCAAAAGATTCTTCGCGCTCATTTGTTGGAGGGCGAACCGATTACCGGAAATGAAATCGGCATTCGAATTGATCAGACGCTGACGCAGGATGCTACCGGAACCATGGCATACCTTGAATTTGAGGCTATGGGTATTCCTCGCGTTAAAACAGAGCTTTCCGTTGCATACATCGATCATAATACCTTGCAAAGCGGCTTTGAAAACGCCGATGACCATCGCTATATACAGTCCATTGCCAAGAAGCACGGACTGTATTATTCCCGACCCGGCAACGGCATCTGCCATCAGGTTCATCTTGAGAGATTCGGTGTTCCCGGTAAGACGTTGATCGGATCTGATAGCCATACGCCCACCGGCGGCGGCATCGGTATGCTTGCCTTTGGCGCAGGCGGCTTGGACGTTGCCGTGGCTATGGGCGGCGGTACTTACTATATCAGCATGCCTAAGATGCTTCGCGTCAACCTTCTCGGAAAGTTGTCTCCCTGGGTTTCTGCCAAGGATATCATTCTTGAGGTTTTGCGCATCCTGTCTGTTAAGGGCGGTGTCGGCAAGATTGTTGAATATGCAGGAGAAGGCGTAAAATCCCTCTCTGTGCCCGAGCGTGCAACCATCACCAACATGGGTGCAGAGCTTGGCGCTTCCACCTCGATTTTCCCCTCGGACGAGGTTACGTATGAGTTTTTGAAGGCGCAGGGAAGGGAAAAGGATTGGATTCCTCTTGCTTCTGACGAGGATGCGGTGTACGACGAGGAGATCACCATTGATCTTTCTGCTCTGAAGCCCTCCGCTGCTTGCCCCCACAGCCCCGATAACGTTAAGACCGTTGAAGAGATCGGCAAAATGAAGATCGATCAGGTTTGCATCGGCTCTTGCACCAACTCTTCTCTTTCCGATATGCTGAAGGTTGCTTCCATCCTTAAAGGGAAAACTGTTGCAGAGCACGTCAGCCTTTCTATCGCTCCCGGTTCCAAGCAGGTATATAATATGCTTGCGGCTTGCGGTGCTTTGTCCGATATCATTGCCGCCGGTGCCAGAGTATTGGAATGTGCCTGCGGCCCCTGCATCGGTATGGGGCAATCTCCTAACAGCGCGGGTATCTCCCTCAGAACATTCAACCGTAACTTTGAAGGCAGAAGCGGCACCAAGGACGCGCAGATCTATCTTGTAAGCCCCGAAACTGCCGCTTATTCCGCGTTGACCGGATATCTTTCCGATCCCAGAGAGCTGGGTGATCAACCTGCATTTCCCATGCCCGAGCAGTTCTTGATCAACGATAACATGATCATTCCTCCCGCTTCCGTGGAGGAGGCCGCATCTCTCGAGATCCTTCGCGGACCCAATATCAAGGAATTCCCTGTGGCAAGCGCCCTTGAAGAAGAGATTGCATGCGTTTGTACCTTGAAGGTTGGCGATAACATCACTACGGATCATATTATGCCCGCGGGTGCTAAGATTTTGCCGTACCGTTCCAACATTCCTTACCTTTCCAAGTTCTGCTTTGCTGTGTGCGACGAGAGCTTCGCACAGCGCTCTTTGGAAGCCGGTAGCGGCATTATCGTTGGCGGAGAAAACTACGGTCAAGGCTCCTCCAGAGAGCACGCAGCGCTCGTTCCGCTGTATTTGGGTGTGAAGGCCGTTGTTGCCAAATCTTTTGCTCGTATCCACGTTGCTAATTTAATCAACGCAGGTATCGTTCCATTGACCTTCGCAAACCCTGCGGATTACGATAAGATCAGCCAGGGAGATAAGCTTGTTCTTTCCGGTATCAAGGAGGCTATTGCGGCAGGGAAGTCCAACTTCACCTTGCTGAATGCTACCACCGGCGAAGCAATTACTCTCGTTGGCAACTACTCTACTCGCCAGGCGGATATGCTTTTGGCAGGCGGACTTTTGAACTACACGAAAGGAAACGCATAACATGGCTAAGATCCAAATGAAAACGCCGTTGGTCGAGATGGACGGCGACGAAATGACCCGTGTCCTCTGGCAACAGATCAAGGACGTTCTTTTGCTTCCTTTTATTGATCTGAAGACAGAGTATTACGATTTGGGCTTGGAGCACAGAAACGAAACCGATGACCAGGTCACCGTGGATTCCGCCTTGGCGACCAAGAAGTACGGTGTTGCCGTTAAATGTGCTACCATCACTCCCAATGCGGCCCGCATGACGGAATACAATCTGAAGCAGATGTGGAAGAGTCCCAACGGAACCATCCGCGCCATTCTCGACGGTACCGTGTTCCGTACACCCATTATCGTAAAAGGCATCGCTCCCTATGTGCGTTCTTGGCAGAAGCCTATTTCCATTGCAAGACACGCTTACGGTGACGTTTATAAAGCATCTGAGGTAAAGGTTCCCGCAGGCTCCAAGGCAGAAATCCTGGTAACCGACGCCAACGGCAACCAGACCAAGACCCTGATCCACGACTTCAAGACAGACGGTATCGTGCAGGGACAGCATAATATTGAGCAGAGCATCGCTTCCTTTGCAAGAGCTTGCTTCCAGTACGCGCTGGATCAAAAGAAGGAGCTGTGGTTCTCCACCAAGGATACCATTAGCAAGACCTATGACCACACCTTCAAGGATATCTTCGCAGAGATCTACGAGAATGAATTCCGCGCTAAATTCGAGGAAGCCGGTATCAGCTACTTCTATACGCTGATCGACGACGCGGTGGCGAGAGTTATCCGTTCCGATGGCGGCTTCATCTGGGCTTGTAAGAATTACGATGGTGACGTAATGTCCGATATGCTTGCCAACGGCTTCGGCTCTCTGGCAATGATGACCTCTGTGCTGGTTTCGCCCGACGGCGTATACGAATACGAGGCCGCCCACGGCACCGTCCAGCGCCACTACTATAAGCATTTGGCAGGGGAGCCCACCACCACCAACCCCATCGCCACCATTTTCGCATGGAGCGGCGCACTTCGCAAGCGAGGCGAATTGGATGAGATCCCCGAGCTTTGCGAGTTTGCAGACCGTCTGGAGAAGGCCTCCATCGATACCATCGAAAGCGGCATCATGCCCAAGGAATTGTACCTGCTCTCTTCCCTGGAAAACAAAAAGGCGGTCTATACTACCGAATTCTTGGCAGAGATCGCTTCCAGACTGTAAAATTTTCAACTGATGTATTAAAGGAATAAAAATCCGCTCGAAGCGATCGAGCGGATTTTTTCTTATTTGCTATAGCTGAGATTGATGGCGGTAGTTATAAGTCCTATACGTTTGCAGCAACCGACACCAAGCAGGGAATCATCCTCTTTTGCGTTGGCATTTCCTAAGGTAGCGTTATCCTTCAGGGAGAGGTCTATTACGAATTTCCAGAGCAGTTCGATCGCTCTTTGATCTTTGAGTTCAGTGGTGAAGATTCCACCGATGTCATATCTGCAAAGATCTCGCACATGATCCAGCACCGGCAAAGCCAGGGCGATCAATTCACCGCCTTTGAAAACACCGCAGGGGCGCAAACCAAGGTTACCTTTTCCCGAGAAATGAATGCGCACTGCGTTCACATGATTTTGGCTACAGCCGCCTTGCCTACAAAAGGCCTCAAGGTTCGGTAAGTCCTGTTCTCGTAACTCCCGGGCAAAGAGGTCATCATAGGTTGGAACGGCTATCTCGCAGTGGGGATAGACCATGTCGTAACCCTTGCGGCAAGCAAAGCCTTGGCGTTTCATTTCTTTGTCGAATAGCTCCCAGACAGAGTCCATGCGGTTATGAATAGAGAAACGAAGGTGAGGAAGTTTAGCCAACAATCTTACGTAGGAGAGGGTGTCTTCTTCCGTTTCGCAAACCAGATCTACTGAAGGGTCGGGTTTGTTATAGTCGGATACAATGAGGAGGTGCGCGGGCACTTGGGGATCTCCTAATGTGAAAGCTTCGGTTTCTGCTACAGTCATATTAACCATATCCTCAAAATGGACCACGGGATCATGCGTAAAGCAATGATCCAAAGCAATAGATGGATCAACTGGTCGAAGCTCCGGGAAGTAGTTACGGAAATGATTGACAGCAATCTTCCCTGATAAGTCGTGCCAGGTTACGGCTTGGGCGGCATAACGCTCACGATATTCCGCAGGGGGCATACCGTAAAAGGCTTTGAATGCACGGGTAAAGCTTTCGTGAGACGAATACCCGAACTCTAAAGCTATGTCCAGCACTGTTTTCGCCGTTTTGCGTAGCTCCAACGCACTTCTTGTGAGCTTGTAAATTCGGGAATACTCTACGGGACTATAGCCTGTGTGTCGACGAAATAGAGTGTCGAAATAATTGAGAGAGAAACCCGCGTTTTCCGCGATGATTTGCATGGATAGGTTTTCCTTTGCATTGGTTTGGATAAAGCTGATGGCTTTGTCGATAATTATTTTGTTTTCCATTGAAGTCATCTCCTTTCTTCGTCGCTAGTGTAACACAAAGAAACGCCTTTGTCCTTGCAGAAATTACGGAAAAGACGCATCTGCAAATCACAGATGCGTCTATAAGTCAGTTCTTCAAAGAGTGAATAGGAGCGGGAATCAAGCCACCTCTTGCGATAAAAGCAGAGGGATCCGTCTGGTTGATCCGCATAACGGGAGCGTCGCCCAAAAGACCGCCAAAGGAGAGGGAATCGCCCTCTTTCTTCCCAATAGCAGGGATCAAGCGTACCGCTGTGGTCTTGGTATTGGCAACGCCGATGGCAAGCTCGTCTGCGATCAATGCAGAAATCACGGCCGCAGAAGTATCGCCGGGAACGGCGATCATATCCAGACCAACAGAGCATACCGCCGTCATCGCTTCCAACTTTTCCAGAGTCAGGCAACCGCTGTTTGC
>JAGBXS010000027.1 GCA_017629175.1 Clostridia bacterium | reverse complement strand
GTATCCGATCTCTCTTGCGCCAACTCCTATATCACCTGCAGGAACGTCCTCGTCCTTGCCCACGTACTTATAAAGCTCGGTCATAAAGCTCTGGCAGAAGCGCATGATCTCCTGGTCGGATTTGCCCTTGGGATCGAAGTCGCTGCCGCCCTTACCGCCGCCGATGGGCAGGCCGGTCAGGCTGTTCTTGAAGGTCTGCTCGAAGCCCAAGAACTTGATAACGGAAAGGTTAACGGAGGGGTGGAGACGCAAGCCGCCCTTGTAGGGGCCGATGGCGGAGTTGAACTGTACGCGGTAGCCGCGGTTCACCTGCACGTGGCCGTTGTCGTCAACCCAGGAAATACGGAAGGTGATGATACGCTCGGGCTCAACCAAGCGCTCCATGATGCCCCACTTCTCAATGGAAGGATCCTGGGCAACCACGGGCTCCAGGGATTCCAGCACTTCTCTGACCGCCTGAAGGAATTCCTTCTCGGTGCCGTCGCGCTTTTCTACCTGCTCGTAAACTTTTTGGAGATAAGAACTTTGAAAACTCATTGTGTGTTCCTGCTTTCTATGTGATACGAATTTTTTGCCATTATGAAAGATATGCTCCTATCATACTCCATCGGAGCGGGTTTGTCAAGAGAAAAACGCCGTTTTTTGCAATTTCGAGAAAGAAAAATTTCATATTCTCCCTTTTGCTTGCGGATCTCCCTTGCGCCGCTTGACCGTTTTTCTGCACGGAGATATAGGCGACAAAACTTGACAGCAAAGCGGTTTTGTGATATACTGAAGCGTAAATTCTTACAGAAAGATCCTTCCGCATTTTTTGCGGCTTTTATACGAGGTTTTTTATGGCAACTTACATGATCGATTACGAGAACGTAAAGACCGGCGGACTCAACGGCATCTCCCGCTTGACCGCCGAGGATAAGGTGATCATTTTTTACAGCGAGAACGCAAACCGCTTGACCTTTGATCTTCACCGCCGTTTGATGGAATGCCCTGCGCAGATCGAGTACCGCGAGGTGCTGGTGGGGGGACACAACGCCTTGGATTTTCAGCTGGTGACCTATTTGGGCTACCTCATCGCCAAGGATCCCATGGGGCAGTATCTCATCATCAGTTACGACAGAGGCTTTGAATACGTGGTGAACTTCTGGCGGAAGGACGGTCTTTGCATCGGACTCCTGCCCTATCTGAAGGATCCCTCCTACGCCCTTTCCAAGGTGGTGAGAGGAGAGATCGTCCGCCCGGAGAAGGAGGAAGAGTCTCCCGAGGCCAAGGAGGCCGCGGAGGATGCTCCGGAGAGCGTTGCCGAGGAGATCCCCGTAGAGCCTGCCGAGGAGATCCCCGAGGAGGCCGAGGAAGGGATCACCGTGGAGTTCTATGAGATGACGGAAGCTCCCGCCGAGGAAGTCCCCGAGGAAGTCGCCGAGGCCGTGGCAGAAGTGCCCGCAGAGGAGGCGGCAGAGGCAGCTCCTGCCGAGGTAACTCCCGCGGAAGCCCCCGCAGAAGAGCCCGCCAAGCCTGCAAAGAAATCTCCTGCCAAGAAAAAGCAGACCGCCAAGAAGCCCAAGGCAGTCCTTGCAGAAGAACCCAAGAAGGAAGAGCCCAAGAAGGCAGAGCCCAAGAAGGCAGAGCCTTCCGAAAAAGCACTTCCCTCCGAGGCGGAGCTGAAGACTCTTCTGGGGGATCTGGTGGCAGACGATCCCGAGGTGCGTTTTGTGAAGGGTGCTTTGGAAAAGTATAAGACCAAGCTGGGGCTGAACAACGCTCTGGTGAAGAACTTCGGCAACCAGCGCGCCGGGGAGATCTATCAGAAGGTCAAGCCCTTCGTCAACATGAAAAAGAAATAAAACGCAATTCCTACCAACAAGAAAGGACAGAGAACTTTTACATTCTCTGTCCTTTTTTTCTTTTGACTTAGTCTTCCTTCTTCTTGCCTGCGAAGATGGCAACCAGAACGGCGGCGATAGCCAGACCTACTGCGATGCCTGCGATGAGGATGATGCGCTTCTTTTTCTTAGCGCGGCGTGCAGCCTCTTCCATCTCGTACTCGTCCAGCTCTTCCTCCAGGTCAGCGATCTCCTCGTTCAGCAGATCAACCTCGTCCAGTTCGATCTCTTCGTCTTCCAGGATAACGTCCTTGTTCAGTTCTTCCATTGTTTTTCTCCTTTTTTGTATTTTGTGTTTTTTTGTTTTTTTACTTTAAGCAGTCTTCCAGCAGGGCAAGGAAGGTGTGTACTTCCTCATGGGTGTTCTCCCGCCCTAAGGTGATCCGCAGTGCGGAGGATGCCTCCTCTTTGGAAAAGCCCATGGCAAGCAGAGTTTCACTTGGGGTATGGCTGCGGCTGTGACAAGCCGCTCCCGCAGAAAGGCACACGCCGTGCAGATCCAACGCGGAGACCAACGCCTCCCCGTCGCGGTGGGGGAAACGGATATGAATATGCCCGGGAACACGGTTGCCCTCTCCCGTGGGAACACCGCCCAAAGCGGTGAGCCCGTGCAGCAGCTCTTCTTCCAAGGAGGTCAAATAGGCTTCCGTTTCTGCCATTTCTTCTACTGCCGCTGTGAGTGCCGCCGCCATGCCGCAGGCCAGCAGAACGCTTTCCGTGCCGGGGCGTGATCCTTTTTCCTGCATTCCGCCGCGGTATAGGGGTTCTGTTGCCGTGCCTGCCTTGCGGTACAAGCCCCCGACCCCCACAGGGCCGCCGAACTTATGGGCGGAAAAGCTGTAAAGGGAAATCGGCAAACGATGCAGACAGATCGGGATCTTTCCCACGGCTTGTACACCGTCGGAATGGAAGGGCACGCCGTAGGCTTGGCAAAGCGCTCCCAGCTCCTCTATGGGCTGGATCAGCCCCGTCTCGTTGTTGGCGTGCTGTAAGGACACCAAGTCCACCCCGCTTTTCAAGGCTGTCTCCGCGGTGTCAAGGGAGACGGTTCCTTTGGAGGTGACGGGTAAGAATGCGGTGTTTTTCATGTTCCCTGCCACGGAGGGGTGCTCCATGGGAGAAGTGAGGATCTTCTTCCTGCCGTGGAGTGCCAGGGCGTTGGCTTCCGTGCCTCCGGAGGTGAAAAGGATCTCTCCGGGCTCACAGCCGAGAGCCTCCGCCACGGCGGCGCGGCTTTGCTCCAAAAGTTTTTTTGCTCCGCTCCCTGCGGTGTGCAGGGAGGAGGGGTTGCCCAAAACCTCCATGGCCTCTGCCATGGCTTCCTTGGCCTTGGGGTGCAAGGGTGCAGTGGCGGCGTGGTCAAAGTAGATCATTGCCCTCTGCCCACCGTTTCTCCTGCGCGGACGTAGGTCTCTATGCCTTCACTGCTGTTCTTCAGAATATCCTCGCAGGGGGTGACGGCGTCCTTCCCGGTCAGCACCACCACCGTGGAGCCGCCGAAGGCGAAGTAGCCCTTTTCCTCCCCTCGGGAGAAGTTGGTTTTATCGTGGTTGACGATCCTGCCCACCATCATGGCACCCACCTCAACGTAGGCGCATCTGCCAAAGTTTTCCGTCTCCAAAACAGAGACCTGGCGGCAGTTGCGGTGGAATACGGGCAGCTTTTCCAAGGCCACGGGGTTCACCGTGTGGAACGCGCCCTTGACAAAGCGGGTGGAAAGCAAGCTTCCCCCGTCGAAAAATGCGTATCTGTGATAATCCTCGGGGCAAAGGCGGAACACGAAGGCGTAGCCCTCCTGGAAATACGCTCCCTCCTCCTTGCTGTCCAGAAGCCCCTCCGCCGTATAGGGGGAAAGCTTCACGGGGAAGGCGGCGCCCTCCTTGATGGGATACACCGTCAAGCGGGAATCCGCAGGGGAGCAGAAGTCCATGGGATCATCGGAAAAAGGGAAGGTGCCGTCCTTGCGCTTGCGGGTAAACAGCGCGTTGTAGCTGGGGAAATGCGTTTCCTCAACCCCCTCCATGTCCAGCCCGTTTTTCAGAGCCTTCTTCACTCTGGGGCGGGAAAGAGGACTGTCCATATACGCACCCATGAGACGGGTGACCCAGCGGGCACGGAGAAGGCGCAACAGCACGCGGCCAAAGAAGTTACGGTACAAAAAGCCAAGGAACCCCGCCTGGGCGGCAGACTCCTGCACTTCCTTACCGTTGCGGTCTAAAACCATGGGAAACGCCTCCTTTCTCCCTTTGGTGTTATTATAGCCCAATTTTCGGGAAATGTCAAGAATGGATAGAAAGAAAATCCACCTCTCTCTTCCGAAGCGAGGGGCTCTACCACTTTCTTTTTACAAAATGTTATTGCATTTCCCGAATGAATTTGCTATAATATAGAAGACTATACCAAAAAGGGGCGACTGCATGAACACCCGGTTCCAAATCCGCAAAGACGGGGAAGAGCTCTTCCTCCAATCACCGCTTTTGACCGCCGCAGGGGCAAAGCACTTTTTCGCCACCCGTATCGGCGGGGTGAGTGAAGGGGTTTTCGGCGGGTGGAATTTCGCTCCCGGGGTGGGGAAGGTCACCGACACCGAGGAAAATGTCATGGAGAACTACCGTATCGCGGCGGAAAAGCTTGGCCTTTCCCTTGGGGACGTGTGCCGCTCCTACCAAGCCCATACCGCCTACTGCCTGACCGTGGACGATACCCACCGCGGGGTGGGCACGGTGAAGCCCAAGTTCGACTTCGGGGTGGACGGCCTGGTGAGCAAGACCAAGGATCTCCTCCTTTCCGTGCGCAGTGCGGATTGTGTGCCGGTTTTGTTGTTTGACCAAAAAAAACAGATCTGCGCCGCCGTCCACGCGGGCTGGCGGGGCACCGTAGCGGGGATCTGCGGCAACGCGGTAAAAGAGATGCTCTCCCTGGGCAGTGACCCCAAGGACATCCTTGCCGCCATCGGCCCTTGCATCGGGGCTTGCTGTTACCAGGTGGGGGAAGAGGTGTACACCGCCTTCTTTGAAGCCGGGGATTTTGCAGCCTGCTTCACTCCCGACACAGAGCTGGGAAAATACCTGCTGGATCTCACCCATGCCAACCGCCTTGTGCTGGAACGCGCGGGGCTTGCGCCCGAGCATATTGACGAAGCCTATACCTGCACCCGATGCCACGGGGAATACTTCTTCTCCCACCGCCGTATGGGGGCGGAGCGGGGAACCATGAGTGCCTTTATCACCGTATAAATACAGAGGATTTTGGATCTATGATACGATTTTTACATTGCGCAGACCTGCACTTGGACGCACCCTTTTCTCTCCGTTCTCCCGGAGAGGCGGAACGCCGCCGCACGGAGCTGAGGGGGGACTTGTCCTCTCTGATGCTGTATATTCGCCAGCAGAAGGTGGAGCTTTGCTTCATCAGCGGCGACCTCTTCGACGGCAACGCCGTCACGGCGGACACCTTGAGCCTTTTGGAGCGGGAGCTTGCCTCCTGCCCGGAATGCCGCTTCTTTATCGCCCCCGGCAACCACGATCCGCTTACTGCGGGTTCTCCCTACCGTTCCATGCACCTGCCGGAAAACGTCTTCGTCTTCGGCAGTGAAAAACAGCGGGTACGGCTGGAGGACTTGGGTGTGGACGTCTACGGCTTCGGCTTCGACGGCAGAAATGGCGGTGCCAACCCCGTGCTGGGGTATCCCAAATTGGATCCTTCCAAGATCAATATCCTTTGCTGTCACGGGGATCTGGAGGGGGGCAACGGCTCTCCCTACTGCCCCTTCACCCTTGCGGACCTGGAGAGAAGCGGATTTGACTACGTGGCCCTGGGGCATATCCACAAGGGCACCGACCTGCAAAAGGTGGGAGAGGTGTTCTGGGCGTATCCCGGCTGTATCCGGGGCAGAGGCTTTGACGAGACGGGCTACAAGGGCTTTTTGTTCGGTGCCATGGAAAAAGGCAACGTTGCCGCCAAATTCATCCCCGTTTCCAACCACCGCTACGAGGTGGTGTCCGTGGACGTAACGGGGCTTACCCGCATGGAAGCGGTGGAAAAGCTGAAAAAGACCGCCGTTTCCTACGGCAGAGAGACGGTGCTTCGCATGATCCTGACGGGAGAAGTGCCGGAAGGGCTTCTCCTCCAGCCGGAGGAGATCTCCCGCGGGGCGGAATATCCCGCCTCCATCGAGATCAAGGATCGCACCGTTCCCGCCCCCAAGTTCACCGAGCTGGAGGCCGCCAACACCCTCAAGGGCGTCTTTTACCGCTTGATGTCGGAAAAGATCGAAAAAGGGGAGATCCCCCCCGAGGCGTTGAAATACGGGCTTTTGGCCTTGGATGACCGCAACGTGGCGGAATTTACGGGAGAGGAGTGAGGAGGATGCAGGATCTGAGAATTACCCGCATGGAGATCATCTCCTTCGGCAAGCTGAAAAATTTGGTTTTGGAGCCGGAGAAGGGCATCAACCTCCTGACCGCTCCCAACGAAAGCGGAAAAAGCACCCTTGCCGCCTTTTTGAAGTTTGTGCTCTACGGCTTCACCGACGGCAGAAAAAAGGAGCTTGCGGAAAACGATAAAAAATTATACACCCCTTGGGACACCCCCTTGGCAGAGGGAAGCGTTACCCTTTGGGCAGGGGAAAAGCTGTACCGCGTGGCCCGCTCCTCTGCGGGCACCAAGGAGACCTGCACCCTCACCGAGGTCGCCACGGGGAAGACCCTCCCTGCGGGAGAGGTGCCCGGGGAATATCTCTTCGGGGTTTCCGAGGAGGTGTTTTCCCGCACGGTGTTCTTTAAGCAGTTGACCGCCCCCCAGATCAAGGACGGGGTGTTGGCGGAGCAGCTGCAGAACGTGGCCGTCTCCTCCGAGGAGCAGTTAAGCTCCAAAAAAGCCCTGGATCGTCTGACCAAGGCCAAGAACGAGCTGAAGGGCAGAGCGGGCAACGGCAAGATCCCCGCTTTGGAGCGTGAGCTTGCAGGGCTGGAAACCGCCCTCTCCGATGCGTGGGAGGAGCGCAGAGAGCTGACCGCCTTCCGTGAAGAGGAAGAAAAACAGCAGAAGCTGCTGGATGCCAACAAAAAACGCACGGCAGAGACGGGGGAGGAGCTGGAAAACCTCCGCCGCTACGATGCCGCCTTGAAGCTGAAGAACCTTCGCCGCTTGCAGGCGGAAACGGAAAAAGCGGAGGCCGACTACCTGGAGGCCAAGGCAATCTCCGGGGAGACTTCCCCCGTACAGGTGCGCCGCGCCATGGATGCCCTTGGCCGTTTGGATACCGCCGCCGAGAAGGTGCGCCGCTTGGAGACCTTGTCGGAGGAGCTTCCCGTGTCGGAAGCCGCTCCCAAGGCAAAAGCATCCATCCTGCCCTTGGTGCTGGGATGCGTTCTGCTGGCCGCAGGCGCCGTGCTTTTGGCGTTCCTGCCCATCGTTCCCTTTGCTGTCATGGCGCTGGGTGTGGGCGGTTTGATCTGGTACTTCCGCGGGGTGGGGAAGGCAAAGGTTGCCAACGCCGCTGTTGCCGCCCGAGAGGCCGCTGACAGAGAACTGCTGGAGAATAAGAAACGAGAAAAACAAACCCTGCTTTTGGAGGCAAAGGCAGAGGAGCAGAAGGCGAAGGATGCCTTTGCAGAAGCCCTTGCCCTCATCGGGGTGGAGAAAATGGGCTGTACCTATGACACCCTTGCCGCATTGGAAGCCGCTTGCTTTGCGGCGGAAAAGAAAGAGACCGCATACCAAACCGCCGCAAGGGGTATGGAGATCGCCTTCCAGGACGTGGATCTTCCCGCCTTGGAGGAGCTGGCAAAGGATGCCAAGATCCCTGCCAGAGACCGCGCCGCGGTGGAGAGGGAGCTCCGCTTCTTGGAGGAGCAATCCCGCATGATGGGGGATCGTCTTTCCGTCACCCGTCGGAGCATCGCCGTCATCGAGGGCAGAGGAACCGACCCCGGCGTGCTTACCGGCAAGCGGGATGCTGTCAGAAGTCAGCTTGAGGAAGCCCGCATCCGTTACACCGCCTACGAGGCGGCACGGGCAGGCATTGAGGAAGCCTCCGATCTGATGAAGAGCTTGGTCTCCCCCAGAGTGGGAGAAATGGCGGAAGTCTATTTTGCCGCCGCCACGGGAGGAAAATACCGTTCCCTCTCCGTGGATACCCGCCTTTCCATGGAATTGCGGGACGAAAACGGGGTCTCCCGTGATTGCGATTACCTTTCCGCAGGGGCAAAGGACAGCGCGTACCTTTCCCTGCGGCTTGCCTTGACGGAGCTGTTCTTCGCAGGGGCGGGGATGCCCTTGATCCTGGACGACGCCTTCGGCAGGCTGGACGATGAGAGATTGGCTTCGATGCTGAAGGTTCTCGCCGCCGCAGGGCAGAAGCATCAGCTCTTCCTCTTCTGCTGTACCGACAGGGAAGAGGATACCCTGAAGACCTTAGGGGTAAGCTATACCAAGCTGGAGATTTGAGGAAGAAAAGCCGGCAACAAAGGCTGCGGTATTTCCATCTTTTGTTCGCGAAAGGAAACGTTTATGAAACGCAAAGTCAAAAAGATCATTTCCATCGTCTGCATGGTTCTGTCCGTGCTGCTGCTTGGCTTGTTCGGCTACTCCTTTGCCACTTTTTTGATCTCCACGGCGGAGGAAGCCTTATCCTTTGCGGAAGCCGCCAAGAACTTCTTGCTGTTCTTAGCAAGTGCCGTTACCACCTTCGGGACTTTGTGCATGGGCGCGGCCTTTGCCTTCGTTTCCGCCTTCTTGGGGGAGGGGAAGCTCCGCAAAGCCGCCAGAGGGCTGCTTGTGTTCCAACTGGTGCTGTTGTTCTTCTTTTTGGTGGTGCTGGTGTCTATGAACATCATCCTGCCGGAAGGAACCGTATAAGCTTTTAAAAGGAGGACTTATGATGACGAAAGACCAAAAGATCCGCATGGGGATCTCCATCACCCTTTTGGTGCTGTCCGTGGCCTGCGCCGTTGCCTTTTTCGTGGTGCAAAGCGGCCTCACCGAGTTGGACACCTTGAACGTGGAGGTGGAAGGGCCTTTGGACGCCATGGGCGTGACACTGTACCAATTCACCATGGTGGTGGGCTCTTTGTATTTCATGCTGCTCTTGGCCGCCTCGGGTGTCGTGTTGGCCTTGGGCTCCACCTTGGTGGGCTATAATTTGGCCTTGCGCTTGTGCGGAGGCGGCGGCATCGCCCTGCACACCGGGCTTCTGATCTATTACTTTGTTACCTACGGGGAGATCTTGACCGCAATGGTATGATCGCTGTAAGGCGTCCCCCTTCGAACTTTTATTCAAAAAAAGGAGTGTTACCCATGGAAAACGGAAGAAAATTATTTGCAAAACTGCAGGAGAAGGGCTTTGACGGCGCCATCCTTCTGGACGAGGTGTCCCAGCATTGGGCATCCGGCTTTGCCTTTACCGACGGTGCCGTGATGGTAGGGGCTGAGGAGACCCTTCTGCTCACCGATTCCCGCTACATCGAGGCGGCAAGAACCGGCGTTGCACCCGACGTGCGCCCCACTCTGTTTGCCAAGCTCTACGGCGATCTGGCAGACTACGCAGGGGAAAAGGGTATGCGCAAAATCGCCTACGACGGGGGCAGAACCACCGTTGCCCAGCTCCGCAGGCTGGAGGAAGCCCTGGAGGGCGTCGAGCTGGTGAACGAGCCTGCTCTGTGCGACGAGCTTCGCCGCATCAAGACTCCCAGAGAGATCGAGAATATCCGTGCCGCCCAGGCTATCACCGACGCGGCCTTTACCCACATCTGCTCCTTCATCCGTCCGGGACTGACCGAACTGGAGGTTGCGGCAGAGCTGGAATATTTCATGCGGAAAAACGGTGCCGACGGCTTGGCCTTTGAGACCATTGCGGTTTCCGGCAAGAAAAGCTCCCTGCCCCACGGCGTCCCCGGGAAGGTGGTGCTCACCGAGAATTCCTTCTTAACCATGGACTACGGCGCAAGATACAACGGCTACTGCTCCGATATGACCAGAACCGTGGTGCTGGGCAAGGCAGACGAGGAGATGAAGCTCATCTACAACACCGTGCTCACCGCACAGAAGGCCGCCATCGCCGCCATGAAGCCGGGTGCTACCGGCAAGGAAGTGGATGCCGCCGCCAGAGACATCATTAAGGCCGCAGGCTACGGCCCCAACTTCGGCCACGGCACGGGACATTCTTTGGGTCTGGAGATCCACGAAGCTCCCAACTCCAACTTCCGCAGTGAGATTCCCTTCTGCGTGAACCAGTTCCAGACCGTGGAGCCGGGCATCTATCTGGAAGGCAAGTACGGCGTTCGTATCGAAGACCTGGTTTTGGTCACCGAAAACGGCTGCGAAGACCTGACGACCAGCGAAAAACAGCTCATCGAGATCTAAAATCGCAAAATCCTCTTGACAAACGAGGAAAAATGTAATAGAATGGTACGCAGAAATAATATGACTTCTTCTCTGTGTTTTCATAGGGGAGAAATTTAAGGAGGATAAACCAATGATTTTAGCAGGTGATTTCAGAAACGGTCTGACCTTCGAGATGGACGGTCAGGTCATGCAGGTCATCGAGTTCCAGCACGTAAAGCCCGGTAAGGGCGCGGCGTTCGTTCGTACCAAGTACAGAAACGTTATCTCCGGCGCTGTGATCGAGACTTCTTTCAACCCCACCGCAAAGTTCCCCACCGCAACTGTTGACCGCAGAGAAATGCAGTACAGCTACAACGACAGCGGTCTGTATTACTTCCTGGATATGGAGACCTACGACATGGTTCCCGTTGAGGAAGCTAAGCTCCCCGATTCCTTCAAGTTCGTGAAGGAAGAGGCTATGTGTAAGCTCCTTTCCTACAAGGGCAACGTGTTCTCCGTAGAGCCCCCCATGTTCGTAGAGCTGAAGATCGTTGAGGCAGAGCCCGGCGTTAAGGGTAACACTGCTACCAACGTAACCAAGAACGCTAAGGTTGAGACCGGTGCAGAGGTCAAGGTTCCCATGTTTATCAACGAGGGCGAAATGATCCGTATCGATACCCGTACCGGCGAATATCTTGAAAGGGTGAAGTAATCATGACGATTTCCGAAAAGGCTGCTTACCTGAAGGGCTTGATGGCAGGCATGAAGATGAGCGAGTCCTCCGATGAGGGCAAGCTGTTTGCCGCTATCGCCGACCTGCTGGAGGATATCTCCCTGGCAGTTTCCGATTTAGAGGATGAAACCGCCGCTATGCGCGATTACATCGACGAGCTGGATACCGATCTCGCTGAGGTTGAGACCGAGGTTTACGGCTTGGACGAGTGCGATTGCGACTGCGACTGCGATTGCGACTGCTGCTGCGACGATGACGACATCGTTGAGCTGGAGTGCCCCGCCTGCGGCGAGGAGATCTGCATCGAGGAAGAAGAGCTGGAGGACTGCGAGCAGCTGGAATGCCCCGCTTGCGGTAAGATGCTCAACGTCGTTTGCGAAGAGTGCGACGAAGACGAAGAGGACGACGAATAATCCTTACAGAACCAACCGCGCATTTATAACAACCACGGGAATTGCTCTGTCGATTCCCGTTTTGTTTTTTTGAGATATGGAGAACATCCTTATGACCATCATCGATACTCACGTTCACGTATTCCCCCAAAAGGTCGCCATCCGTGCGGCGGACAACATCGTGGATTATTACAGCCTTTCCCGCCAGGGGGACGGCACGGTGGAGGGCCTGCTGGCAGGCTCAAGCAACCACCCGGAGATGAAGTTCGTCATCTCCTCCGCCACCCTGAACCCGGCAAAGCCCACCGTAGGGGACGACTATATGCTGGAGGTTGCCGCCTCCAACCCCGCCAGATACATCCCACTTTGCTCCTTCCACCCCGCCATGGGTGTGGAGGCCTCCGTAGCGGAGCTGGAGCGGTGCTTTAACCTGGGCGCCAAGGGTGTGAAGATCCACTCCGATTTCCAGAAGTTCTTCGTGGACGACGAGATCCCCATGGAGGTCTACCGCTACGTCGCCTCCAAGGGGAAGCCCATCATCTTCCACGTGGGGGATCCCAATACGGATTTCTCCACCCCCAAGCGGGTGCGCCGTATCCTGGAGACCATTCCCGACCTCACCATCATCGCCGCCCATATGTGCGGCTACCACGTGTGGGACCAGGCCAAGAAGTACCTCATCGGCACCCCGGTGTATACCGATACCAGCGAGGCGTTACTGGGGATGTCTCCCGCGGAGCTTACCGAACTGATCCGCCTCCACGGGGTGGAAAAGGTGATGTTCGGCTCCGATTACCCCCTTTGGAACCCCAACTTCGCCTTCGACCAGATCAACGCCCTGCCCCTCACCGACGAGGAAAAGGAGATGATCTTCCATATCACCGCCGAGAAGGTGTTTGCTTAATCCTCCAAGAGGGCTTTCAAGATCAAATAATCCAATCCGTTGGCCAAACCGTCGTCATTCATGTCGGCGGTTTCTTTTTGTTCCTCGGTCAGCTCCGCCCGGAGCAACACCGCCTTTTTCAGTAGGGCAAGATCTTCACCGTCCGCCCTTCCGTCTCCGTTGAGATCCCCCTTAGGGCAGATCGTAAAGAAACGATAAAAAACCAAGGCCTCCTCCTTTGCCAGCTTGCGGAGATTGCTTTCCTCGGAAAGCCATTTGGCTGCGCGGAGGTTGGTGTGGAAGGAATGCTCCAGAATGAAATACAAGGGAACCCCCGCCTTGCAGGCACCCCGCATCACCCCGTAGTATTCGGTATTCGGGTAGACCTTGCTCTCCTTGGTCTTGGCGGCGTGGGTGGTTACCCCCATGCAGTTTGCCGCCGCCATGGCAAGGGCTTTCCCCAGCAGAAGCCCTCTGTCGTCCTTTTCCTTCCCCACGGAAGGGTAGTAGATCTCCACTCTGTCCACAGACTCGGTGTCGCAGGCGTTGGAATGCAAGGAGAGGAACACGTCGCACCCCTTGGCCGCCATGCCACGATCCAAAACGGGGAGATCCTTCTCCCTGTCTTCGCGGGTGGTCAGAACCGTAAAGCCGTAGGACTCCAGCTCTTCCTTCAGGAACAAATGGAGCTTCCACATGGCGTGGCTTTCGTAATAGCTTTCCAGAACGGGGGAGCGGTTGTAGTTCCCGTGATGCCCCGCATCCAGCATGATTTTGATCGACATTTTTTCACGTCCTTTTTGTTTTTTTGTTTGCCGAACATTCGTTCGTGATGGTAGTATAGCACATTTGTTCGGGTTTGTCAATACCCCGGGGAGATGCAGCCTTCGGATGATGATATGCACCCCTTGCGGGGTGATGAGATACACGGCGTTGCCGTGATTTCAAGTAGGGGCGATTCATGAATCGCCCGCGGAAGAGGTTTCTCCCCCCCCTCGCGCAAAAAAACTCCCTCGGTTTTCACCAAGGGAGCAAAAAACGCTTATTTCTTTTTCTTCTTCAATGCAACGGCAACGCCTACGGCCGCACCAACCACCGCCGCGCCGCCTGCAACGATGCCCCAAGGGAAGGGCTCTTCCGCGGGGGTTTGGTTCTGTGCGGGCAGGGAAGTCTCTGCGGAAGTTTCTCCATGACTTTCCTCTGCGGAAACCTCTTCCTCCAAGGGAGCGTTCACATCCGTGGGCATCAACAGACAGGCCGCGGGGATCTTCTTCCCGGTGGAGAAATTGTACCCGGTGAACAGGATGTACTTCTCGTACACCTCCACGGTGTACCCCTCACTGCCGTATTCCACGGTAACGGGGTATCTGCCGTCGGTACTGCGGGCGTAGGTATCGCTTCCCCCGTAGCCGCAGGGCTGGCAGTTGGAGCCGATATGCACCGTGCGGGCAAACTCTCCCCCCTCATCGGAGTAATTCACTCTGTCGTAAAGGCTGACGTGGGTGTGTCCCGACATCACCACCACGTTCTTGTAGGTCTCCAACAGACCCTTGAGACGCATGGTCTGGGGATATTCCTCCTTGAAGGGGATGCAGGCACCGTAGCCGCCGTTCTTTCTGTCTCCCGCGCCGTAGTTCAGGAAGGGGGCGTGAATGATCATGAAGATGTTGGTCTCGGTGTCACCGTATTCGGTGAGCAGGCTCTCGATCCAATCCATCTGCTGTACAGAGAAGGTCTCGTACTTGGCGGAATCTCCGGGGGCCTTCAGCTCGTAAGCCGTGAAAATGAACAGCAGATCTCTCTGCCCCTCCTTCCCCTCCTTGAACAGGGAGAAATAGGGAGAGCCCTCAAAGGGATGCTCCTCGTCCTCGCCGCCAAGGTACTGATCCAGCAGGGGCGCATCCTTGGGGGTGTTGCCGTGGTTGCCGATTCCTTCGTACACCTTGCTTTCGTCAAACTTGGAGTTTTGTAAGATCTCCAGGTGCTTCTCGTACTGGGCTTCCAGATCGGGATTTTCCCCGCGGTCGCCGGTGGCGTCCCCGGTGATGACGAGATAGTCCATCCCCGCCTCTGCAAAGAAGTCCAAGGAGTAGGCCAATTTCTCAAAAGCCCCTCTGTCATAGGGCTGGTAGTTCATGTGAGTGTCGGACAAGGCACCGAAGGATACCTGCAGCTCTCCCAAGCTCTTCAGCCGCTTGCTTTCGGGAATGGAACACACCGCGATGGCCTCCCCGATGGCAGGGGCTTCGTCCAGGAAACGGGTCTCGCTTTGGAAAACCGCAATGCCCGTGGCACCGATAGGAATCATCAGCCCGTCCTCCACGGGAATGGTCACCTTTCTGCCGGTGACGGGGGCGGTGGCAAGCTCGTCGTAGCCTGCAAGCACTCCGTTATCATCGGTGTAGTACACGATGTAATGACCTTCCCCGGGGGTATTTTCTGCGGGGGTCACAACAATTTTACCTCTTGCGAAGCCGGGTGCTTCCGCCCGCGCTCCCAAAAACTCATAGTTTACGGAAACAGCCGTCTCCGTTGCAAAAACGTTCGTCATACCGCTGACGGCAAGCGCGGCAACCGCAAGAAAAGCGGCAAGGAATTTGCGCATAACCGATCCTCCATGTTGTCATTTTTTTCAGTATAGCACATGAAAAAGAGAATTGCAAGTTTTTCGGGAGGAAAAACGGGAACATATCTTGACATTGCCGCCGTTCGGGTGTAAAATAGAGCCTGCACCTATGCCCTCATAGTTAAATGGATATAACAGCCCCCTCCTAAGGGGCAGTTATGGGTTCGATTCCCGTTGGGGGTGCCAAGCTCTGTGAAAAATCACTTGCAAAAACGCAAGTGATTTTTTATTTGTGCTTTGCTTTAAAATCGAGCCCGCAAAGCCCAATCCAAGCTGTCACCCTGAGCGAACACGAAGCGCCGAAGTCGGGGTCTAAGACGAGTCTGATGTACCTTTCCCGGGGGGGAAAGAACGATCCTTCCCCCTCTCGCAAATTCTTTGTAACGTTTCGCCGTCTTTGTTATCCAATCAGTGAGACAAAAAGAAAGGGCGGAGGATCCGTATGAAAAAGGCTGTTTCTGTTTTGCTGTGTGTGTTGTTTGTGTTGATGGGATTGCGCCCGGCGGGGAAGCTGTTGGCTTGGCCCTTTGGCTATCGCTTTGAGCTCGCTTTTCTGCCCGCCTGGATCGCGGGGTGCGCCGTGCTGTCCGTAGAGCTTGTGCTGTTTTGCCTGTTTTGCAGGGATGCGGGGGAGTCCAAGCTGATCTGCGGCTTGTCCGATGGCATCACGCCTTTGGCCGTGATCCATACCGTGGGCTGTCTTCTGTCTTGCGAGGGGATGCTTATCACCGTATGTGCATTTTGCACCTTGGGGAGCTGCTTGTATTTTGGTGTTCGGTTTGGGCGGGGGTGGGTTTGCAAGCTTCTTGCCGTTCTTATGGTGGCGTTTTTACTCTCTCCCTTGGGTTTGTTTTTCTTGTTGATGACAGAGTTTGGCCAAACCACGGTGGTGAAGACCGTGGAGTCTCCCGACGGGAGCTATTCCGCGCAGATCATCGACAGCAACCAAGGGGCCCTGGGCGGCGCAACCTACGTGGAGGTGGTGGAGAAGGGTGTGGATCTGTTCCTCTTTCGGGTGGAAAAAGCACCCCGACGGATCTATTCCGGAGGCTGGGGAGAGGCGGAGCGCTTGCACGTTTTTTGGACGGACGACACCTGCTTGATGATCAACGGGCGGGAGTACCCCATAGAATAGTCCCTTCTCTGTTTTTCACATGGATATACCATAGCGAAATTGCGGTTTTGTGAAAATAGAGTATTGCATTTTTTCCCGAAATGTGGTACAATACCGCAGTATATTGGATATTCTTACAGTGTAAGGGAGTATCGGTTTTTATGAAAAACGTTTATCAGAATAAAGTGGTCAAATTCGGCGGCAGCTCCCTGGCTTCCGCAGAGCAGATCTTAAAGGCTGTTGCCATCATCCGCGGGGAGGAATCCCGCCGTTTCGTGGTGCCCTCCGCACCCGGCAAGCGGTTCTCCTCCGACACCAAGGTGACGGATCTTCTCATCAAGGTGTACAACGAGTCTGCGGCAGGCCTGCCCTTTGAGGAGACCTTCCGCGAGATCGCAGAGCGTTATCTGGGCATCATCCGCGGTCTGGGTCTGGATCTGGATCTTACCGCAGAGCTGGAGACCATCCACAACCAGCTCACCGAGGGCACGACTCTGGATTACGTTGCCAGCCGCGGGGAATACCTCAACGGCGTGATCATGGCTTACTACCTTGGCTTTACCTTTATCGACGCGGCAGAGGTGATCTTCTTCGACGAGGACGGCAATTTTGAGGCCGAGCTCACCAACCGCGTTATGTCCCGC
>JAGBXS010000026.1 GCA_017629175.1 Clostridia bacterium | reverse complement strand
GGTGTTGTCCAGCACGATCATGGGGTAGGTCTTGCCGTCGGCGGTGTAGGTTTCGGAAGCGGTTTTGGAGTCGATGGTGTAGAAATCCAAAGTAGAATTGTTGTTTCTGCCGTAGGAGATGCTCAAGGCAACCTTACCGTCGCGATAAGCAAATCCCTGCACCTTATCCACGGTGGCAAGCACCAGCTCGGGGATGGCGTAGGGGCTCTCTTCGGGAACGGTGAGGCGGGAGTCTTCGCCTACGGAGAAGGCGGCGGCAAATCCGCCGTAGTAGGAGCCGGTGGAATTCTTCACCTTCTGATTGAAATATTTGCCCAAATCGTAGGAGCCGCTGAGGTAGAAGGTACCTGCCCAAAGCTGTCCTTCGTCATAGAACAGATAGCTGGCGTGGATGGGCAGAGCCACCACGGAGGTGAAGGTGATATCATGAGCCCCTGCGGCGGGAAGATCCGCCAGGGCAAGCTCCCCGATACCGTAATAGTCACCTACGGAGGGGCCGGAGAAATACAGATATTCTTCCGTGACGCAAATGCCGCCCATGTGGCCCGTGTAGGGCTTGCCGTTTTCTTTGTACATATGGTATTCCGCCACGAAGTTCCCCTCTTTATCCAGCACAAGGATCACGGAGGGGGTGTTTTCGGTGGTGAAGTAAGCGGAGATATACACGTACCCCGTCACGGGATGACGAGCCATGCCCTGGGGAACGATGCCCTCTTTTAAGCCGGGGATCAGGGCGTACTTTTCTCCCTTGGCCAGGAAGGCGGAAAAGTCCGCCACGTTCAAGAAATTATCCGTAACGGTGGAAACTTGGGTCATGGTCAAGGGCGGTACCTCCTCGGGCAAAGATTCTTCGGCATGGAGGGATGATTCTGCGGAAGGTTCTTCTTCGGAGGACGTTTCCGCATTACTTTTCTCGGCAGGAGAACTGCTTTCGGAAAGAGAGCCTTCCGGGGCAGAAGAAGTCTGCGGTGCTTCCTGCGTAGAACAAGCTGCCAGCAGAAGCACGAAGGCCAAGAGCAAAAGAAGATATTTTTTCATGGGAGGGAAGCTCCTTTCACGAACTGTCTTTTTATCAATTTACAATATTTTGAGAAAAATGTCAAGTCCATATTTTTCCAGAGGGCGTAAAGGTATGGAAAAACCATCTCTTCGGAACACTAAAAACAAAAAAGGATGGAGTTTATGGAGCGTTATCAAAAAAATACCCTGCCGGGGATTGCGGACGAGGAGCTTCCCCTGGGGTTTGGCATGGCCTTGGCGCAGAACGATCTGGCACTGAAGAAGTTTGGGAAGATGGACGAGCGGCAACGGCAACGCTTCCTCTTTGATGCACGCCACGCAAGAAGCAGAGAAGAAATGCAAAGCGTGGTGAACAGGATCGGAGAATGGCAATGAAGCGTTTTTTGGGGTTTTGTGTCTTCTTTTTCGTTTTGGTGGGGATGCTTTCCGTTTCTGCGGCGCAAAACGTGGTCTCCCTGCACAAGGGCTATACCCTGCTGACCAAGGCATCGGAGGGGTATCCCGATGAAGCGGAAAATTTGACCAACGGCAGATACGGCACTCCCACCGCCATGGGAGAGGACAGCTATTATTACAGAGATGAAGAATACGTCGGCTTCCGCACCAAGGACGGGGAGGACATCGTCATCCTGCTGGATCTGGGGGAGGTCTACAAGGAGCTGTGGACCTTTGAGGTAGGCTATCTCCGCGAGGAGGAGGCAGGCATTCAAGCCCCTGCATCCATTGCCTTTTATATCAGCGATACGGAAGAAGGAGAATACGCCTTGCTGGGAGTGCTGTCCCCTGCCGCAGAAGGGAAAGCCTCTGTGGCATCCTTAGAGACGGCAGAAGCAAAGTCCGGCCGTTACGTGAAGATCGTTATCACCCCAAGAGAAAATGCGGCATGGACGTTCTTGGACGAGATCTCGGTGCTGCAGGGGCGCAACCCCTTGGCCGATCCTTTCGAGGAAAGCTCTGTGGAGCAGGAACGTTCCTCTCTGCCTCCCGACAGCGAGACGGCGGTTCCCGACACGGGGGACGGCGACAGTACCCTTTTCGTGATGCTCTGCGGAGTCTCCGCCATCGGCACCGCGGCGTTGATCGGACGGAAGCGGTTTGTATAAAAAAAGAAAGACGATACGGAAATCTCTCCATATCGTCTTTTTTCTTTATCCGATTGCACCTGCGGAATCCAGAACGAATTCCAAGGTCTTGTACTCGCCCTGCGAGAAGTTGCGGGAGAAGGAGAACACGGTCATGGTCACCTTATCCCCTGCACGGTACTGAGCCAAGGCGTTGGTCAGGTCGTTCAGGTTCTTCACAGGCTTGCCGTTAAACTCAGTGATGATGTCGTAAAGCTCCAAGCCTGCGGCGTAAACTGCGGTGTTAGGTTCTACGGAAGCCACCAGAACACCCTCGGGATAGTCGCACTTAGGTCTGATGCGGAAGGCCTCCAAGCCTGCCTGCAGCTCGTAGACCTGCACGCCCAAGCGGGGGTTCTCGATAACGAAATCGGTCTCGGGATCCTGCACCACCTCACCGTATTGGATCAGCTGGTTGAAGATCTCCACGGCGGAGTTGATGGGAATGGCAAAGCCGATGCCCTCAAACTCGTCGATCAGCTTCAGAGAGTTGATGCCCACCACTTGCCCTGCCATGTTGATCAGCGGGCCGCCGCTGTTACCGGGGTTGATGGGAGTGTCCGTCTGGATCAGATGCATGGTCTTGGTAACCACGCCGGAATCGTTTTCGATGGGGATCTTACGATCCAAGCCGCTGATGATACCCATGGTCATGGTACCTGCCAGGGACAGATCGTAAGGCGTACCGATGGCAATGGTGGTCTGTCCGATGGACAACGCGTCGGAATTGCCGATGGGCAGAGGAGTCAGCCCCTTGGCCTCGATCTTCAATACCGCAAGGTCACGGATGGGATCCTCCCCTACGATCTTTGCGTCATACTCCTCGCCGTCGTAGAAGATCACGGTAACCTTGGTGCCACCGTCCACAACGTGCTGGTTGGTGGCGATATAGCCGTCCTCGGTGAGAACAAATCCGCTTCCGATAGAATATCCGGTGTTGCCCAGCTCTACGTAAATGGAAGCACAAGAGCCCTCGCACTTCTTATAGACCTGCGTGAGAACGTTTTCTTCCAGGAAGGGGGTGTCGGTCACCGACACCGTCTGGCTGATCTCGTAGGAAACGTCGCTGTCGGAGCTGTCCTTCGAGCTTTCTCCGGTGGGGTTGGAGGGGGTGGCAATATGCCCCTCGTCCAAAGCGTACAAAATGGTGGGGATGCAGATCGCCATAGTCAACGCCATGCAGATCACTGAAACCACCAAGAACATAAAGGGCTTCTTACCCCCGTTATGACGTCTGCCGCGACGGCCTCCGTTCTGCTTTCCGTCCCAAACGTAGGTGGGAGGGGTCTGGGGAGCGGGTTCTCCCTGAGGGGTCAGATCATCATTCTGATCGTCACGGTTGTTGTTGAATTCGTCCATGTGTGCAGGTCCTTTCGTTTTTCTCAATCAATAGTATCGCCGTTTTTCGGTCTGGGTCTTCCGGCAGACAGAGATAAGCCAAACCGGAACTCCGTATACGAGCCTACTACCGATTCCACGGAGATCTCTTCTCCGTGCTTTTCCAAGATGGTCTTGACAATATACAAGCCAAGCCCGGTTCCCGTTTTATCCAATCCGCGGGAACGGTCGGATTTATAGAAGCGTTCAAAAATGTGGGAGAGCTCCTCTTCGGGAATACCTTCTCCCGTGTTGCGCACCTTGATCAACGCCTTCTTCCCCTTGGAAGTGATGCTGATGGAGATGGTGCCCTTCTCCTGGGTGAACTTGATGGCGTTGTCCAAAAGGTTGTAGAGCACCTGATGGATGGTATCGGGATCCGCAAGAACGAACACGTCGTCGTCCCCGCCCTCAAATTCCACCTCCAGCCCTTTGCTGTCGATCTTGCCCATAAGAGAGATGAGGATCTGCCGCGCCGTCTCGGTGACGTTGAAATCCAAGGTCTTCATCCCCTTGCCGGATTCCAAGCGGGAGATCTCCAGCAGAGTGTTCACCAAGCGGGAAAGGCGGCGCACCTCGGAAGAGATGGTCTGCAAATATCGCTGCTGCTCCTCGGGAGGAATGGTGCCGTCCCAAATTCCGTCCACAAATCCGGAGATGGTGGTCATGGGGGTGCGGAGATCGTGGGACACGTTGGCGATAAAGGTGTTACGGTTTTCCTCCAGCTGGGCAAGCCCGCTGGCCATGTTGTTAAAGGCTCGGGAAAGCTCTGTGATCTCGTCCTGCCCATTCACTTTGATGCGGATGTTGAACCGCCCTTGGGCGTATTCTCTGGCCACAGAGCAAAGGGTCTTGATAGAATCCGTGATACGGCGGGAGATCAAGAAGATGATGATCATGGCGGCAAAGAAGATCCAAATGGCGACCACCACCATACGCTGGGTCACGGAGTTTGCAATGTCGGACTCCAAGGCCTTCTCGCTGGTGACCACGATGAGGTACACGGGATTCCCGTCAGAATCGCCGATGATAGCAAAGCTGTTCAGCTGTCTGCGCTCCAGGGCGCCCTCCAGATTGCTGATCATATAAGGCGTGTCGTTCTCCATAATGCGGTCAACGGTGTCCTTGGAAAGCATCTGTTCCCCCGTTTTCCAACGACTGGAGGAGGTGGTAGCCACCACGCCGTCCATACGCAAAACGGAGATATCCGCCTCGGTGAGGTCTGCGATGCCGATCAGGTTGGAATGAAAGCTCTCGCTTTGCAGGATCAAGGGCGCGGGAAGCGCGGAGATTCGCTGCATTTCTTCCAAGAAGAAGCCGATCTCGTTGGCGGCAACTCCCAATTCGGAAAGCTCTTTCTCCTGGCTTTCTTGAAACAGTCCGGAGGCCACCACAAACACCAGCAGGGTGATACACAAAAGCAAAATCACGGTAAAAGCCGCAAGCATTCTGGAAAATACGCTTTTGAACATCCAATCACCCACCTTTTCGATTTAGTCTATCATAAAAATATGAATATTTCTTGCAAATTTTGGAAAGGGTTTGAAAAAATTATGAAGTCCAGGAGTCCAAGTATTTCTTCTGCTTTTCCGTCAGCTCATCGATGGAGACACCCCATGCCGCAAGCTTGCGCCTTGCGATCTCCAGATCCACCTCTCTGGGAACCGCGATGACATTGGAGGTCTTGGGCTGATCCTTGGTGCGGATGAGGTAAAGCACGCTCATAGCCTGCACAGCAAAGGACATATCCATGATCTCTGCGGGATGTCCGTCTCCTGCGCCCAGGTTTACCAAGCGGCCCTCTGCCAGCACGTAGACCTTCTTGCCGTCAGGAAGCTCGTAGCCGGTGATGTTCTGTCTTGCCTCCCAGGAGCGAACCGCATAGGCACGCAATGCCTGCATATCCACCTCCACGTCGAAGTGACCCGCATTGGAAAGAATGGCGCCATCCTTCAACAGGGGGAAGTGCTCCGTGGTGATGATCTCCATGTCTCCGGTAACGGTGACGAAGAAGTCGCCCTTGGGGCAAGCCTCCTTCATGGGCATGACGGTAAAGCCGTCCATGACAGCCTCCATAGCCTTGATGGGATCTACCTCCGTGACGATGACGGAAGCACCCAAGCCCTTGGCACGCATGGCAACGCCCTTACCGCACCAGCCGTAGCCTGCCACCACAACGGTTTGGCCTGCCACGATCAGGTTGGTGGTACGGTTGATGCCGTCCCATACGGATTGTCCCGTGCCGTAACGGTTGTCAAAGAGATGCTTGCAATCCGCATCGTTGACCATGATCATGGGGAACTTCAATTCCCCGTCACGCTCCATTGCATGGAGGCGGAGGATGCCCGTAGTGGTCTCCTCGCAGCCGCCGATCACCCCGGGAAGAAGATCACGGTACTCGGTATGGATCAGATGCACCAGATCACCGCCGTCGTCGATGATGATCTGGGGTGCCGCCTGAATCACGTAGGAAATATGACGGTGATAGGTCTCCATGGTACATCCATGCTCTGCATAAACGTGGAGACCGTCCTTTACCAAGGCGGCGGCAACATCGTCCTGGGTGGACAAAGGGTTACTGCCGGTGATATACATCTCCGCTCCACCTGCGGCAAGCACACGGCACAGGTAAGCGGTCTTTGCTTCCAAATGGACGGAGAGGGCTACCCGCAAGCCTGCCAGGGGCTTGGTAGCCAGCATTTCCTCCTCCAATCCGCGGAGCAAAGGCATATGCTCTTTTACCCAAAGGATCTTTTTCTCACCGCTCTCCCAAAGGGAGGGGTCTTTGATTTCGTAATTTTTCATGCTTTTCTTCCTTTCCGGCACCGTCTTACCAATCTCTTGCGATCCGCGCCACGTTGGCGTAGACCTCTTCTTCGTCGATGAGGGTCATCTTGCCCTGCTCCATGACGATCTCGCCGTCGATGATCACCGTTTCTACCTCGGTGCCGTTGGCGGAATAGCACAATGCGTTTGCCATATCGTGCATGGGATACAGCCAGGGACGGTGCAGGTCAAGGATGGCGATATCTGCCTTCCAGCCTGCCTGCAGGTCGCCCACGCCCTCCAAGGACAGCGCTTTTGCACCGTTCAAGGTTGCCATCTGCAACACGCTCTTGGCGCTGACTACGTCGCCCTGCTTGTTCACACCCTTGGGCAGGAGGCAGGCAAAGTTCATCTCGGAGAACATATTCAAGGTGTTGTTGGAGCCTGCGCCGTCGGTACCCAAGCACACGTTTACCCCTGCGTCCAGCATCTGCTTCACGGGGGCGATGCCGTTGGCAAGCTTCAGGTTGCTCTTGGGGTTGTGGGCAACGGAAACCCCTTTTTCCGCCAACAGCATAATGTCCACCTCGGAAAGGTGTACGCAATGGGCGGCAAGGGTCTTGCGGTCAAACAGTCCCAGCTTTGCCAAGTATTCCACGGGAGAACAGCCGTGCTGTGCATAGCAATCGGAAATCTCCTTCTCGGACTCGGAAAGGTGGGTGTTGATGAGCATTCCCGTTTCGTCGGAGACCTGCATCACCCGCTCCAAGAAGGGGGTATCGCAGGTGTAGATGGCGTGGGGTGCCAGCATATGGGTGACCATGGGATCGTGCTTCCACTTCTCCCATTCTCCCAAAGCCTCGGCAATACGGCGTTCTCCGCCCTCGGAGCCGGTAAGGCCTCTGCTCACCACGGCACGCATACCTGCCTTGCGGGCGGCCTCCGCCGCCATCCCTGCAATGGGGTACATATCGCAGAAGGTGGTGGTACCGCTTTTGATCATCTCGATACAGCCCAGCAGAGTGCCCCAATAAGCGTCCTCCACGGACATGGCGTCCTCTTTGGGAAGGACACGGTCAAAAAGCCATTCGGTAAAGGCTACGTCGTCGGCGTAGTTGCGGAACAAGGACATATACACGTGGGTGTGGGCGTTCACCAAGCCGGGAATGCAAAGCTTGCCCTCCCCGTCGATCACCTTAGCGGGAACAAAGCCTTCGGGAGCGCCCGTCACAGAGAGGATAACGCCATCACTGACAGCGATCTCCGCCTCTATAATCTGCCCGCCGGACAAAGCCTTGGTATTCTTGATCAGAATGTTTTCCTTCATCGTTTCAACACTCCTCCTATTTTACTACTTGGCATATTATACCACAGTTTGTGTGGAATTGCAACTGATTTTTCCGTACAGGAGCGAAAAAAGCGGGAGACTTTTGCTCAGTCCCCCGTTCTTTTTTGTCAATCCGACGCTTTGAAATTGTAGATGGGCTTGATGCGGGAGATCACCTCTGCGGTGCCACCGATGTGACGCAAGATCTCCTCCATGCTCTTGTACACCATGGGAGACTCATCCAACGTGTTCTCATTGACGCAGGTGGTGTAGATCCCCTCCATCTCACTGCGGTACTCCGCCATGGTAAGCTTCTCAAAAGCCTTGGCACGGGACATCAGCCGTCCCGCCCCGTGAGGCGCAGAAAAGTTCCACTGGGGGTTTCCCTTGCCGATACAAAGCAAGCTTCCGTCCCGCATATTGATGGGGATCAGCAATTTCTCCCCCGCTGCCGCGGAAACGGCACCCTTCCGCAGAATTCCCTCCTCGATGGCAATATAGTTATGCACCGTATGGAAGGCTTCCTTTGCCGTCAAGCCTAAGCGGGCAAGGAGGATCTCCCCCATCTTCTCACGGTTCCGCTCTGCAAATTTCTGACAGATGCGGACGTCGTGGAGGTAGTTCTCCATGAACTCTCCATAGAGATAGCACAGATCGCGGGGCAAGGTGGGCTCTTTGGCTTTATAGTCCTTTTCCAGCTGCTTCAAGGCCTTTTGAATCTCCGACCGTCTGCCCTGCTCCTTGTAGGTGCGGATCAGCTCCTCCCGCGCGCGGAAGAGATCTTCTTTTCCCGCGTTCAGATCGGATGCAAGATCCTGGTAGTAATTGGCCACCTGAGTACCCAGATTACGGCTTCCGGAATGGATTACCAAGTACACCTCTCCGTCCTCGCTTTTATCCGCCTCGATGAAGTGATTGCCGCCGCCCAAGGTGCCAAGGCTTCTTTCCAAGCGCTTGGAATCCTTCAGATGACGGTAACATTTCAGCTCCGTCAGGTCAAATCGCTCCTGTCTTCCCTCCCATACGGAAAAGCCGCTGGGGATGCTGTGTGCCGCCTCATCCAGTGCGGCGAGATCAAGCTCTGTCTTCCCCAAACACAGAGTATACATGCCGCATCCGATGTCCACACCCACCATGGCGGGG
>JAGBXS010000025.1 GCA_017629175.1 Clostridia bacterium | reverse complement strand
GGCGCTTAAGAACCTTTCTTTAAAAAGAAAGGTTCTTAAGAATCTCCAAAGAAATTTTAATGCCAAAAACTATCGTTTTTGGAAAACAGGTATATAACTCACAATGTGCGGGGTTCTCAGGGGGATCATCCCCCTGAGCGGAGATTATTAAGAGGCAGAGCCTCTTAATACCTGAAAGGAAGGATTTTATGAGCATCGGTATTTTGACCAAAAACCCCATTGAGCGGTTTTTGAAGAAGATCTTCCCGCCGGGGGAGGTCTATTACATCAACGGACCCCAGACGTTGCCCCCGCCCCTATCCCACGAGGAGGAGGCGGAGCTGATCGACCGTCTTGCCATCGACGAGGGGGCGCGGAACATTCTGGTGGAGCGAAATCTGCGGCTGGTGGTCTACATCGCCAAGAAGTTCGAAAGCACGGCGGTGGGGATCGAGGATCTGATCTCCATCGGCACCATCGGGCTGATGAAGGCGGTGAACACCTTCCGTCCCGACAGACAGATCAAGCTTGCCACCTACGCCTCCCGCTGTATTGAGAACGAGATCTTAATGTTTTTGCGGAAGAACGCGGGGATAAAGTCCGAGCTTTCCTTAGACGAGCCGTTGAACGTGGATTACGACGGCAACGAGCTTCTGCTCAGCGATATGCTGGGCACGGAGGTAGACGAGGTGTGCAAGGAATTGGAGGTCAAGGAGGAAAAAACCATGGTGCGGAAGGCACTCGCCTGCCTTTCTCCCCGGGAGAAGACCATCATTGAGCTACGGTTCGGCTTAGCCCCGGGGAGCGACGGCAAGGAAAAGACCCAAAAAGAGGTGGCAGATCTGCTGGGGATCTCCCAAAGCTACATCTCCCGCTTGGAAAAAAAGACCATGGAACGGCTGAAGGAGCTGCTTCGGCGGATATAGGGTTGACGGACGGCGTTTTGAGCCGTGTTTGAGAGCACGCCGCGGGAGAGATGAAGGCCAACCGACGGATCTCGAAGGATGCCTCTCTGCGCACCGATGAAATGATGCAGCGCTTGGGGTTATGAAGCTTTTCGTACCGAAAGCCATGGCTTCGGGAGAATAGCAAACAAAAAAAGAAGTTCGCTGTAAAAGTGAACTTCTTTGTTTTTTATCCGAATTGCTTGCGGAACTTCTCTGCCACGTCTTTTGCAAAGGCCTCCACAAAATCGGGAGGGAACGCCCCGGAGACCGCTTCCCTGCCGTTGAGCAGGCGGTACCAGGTGCCGGAAACGAAGGCTTGGGCTCCGTCACGGGTGATGCCGCAGGGATAGGTTCTGCCCGCCTGAAGGAAGGTACGGTTCATGGCAAAGAACAGCTCCTTCGCCCAGGGGGTATGGTGGTACAGATAGGCGCTTGCCAAAAAGATCTCCTGCCTGTAATTGACAAACCAGCAGGGTTCTTCTCCGTGAAGGTGGCGGTACGCCTCGTAGCCTGCCTTGTCCCAATGAAGATCCAAAAACAGGTGGAGAAGCACCCCTTTTTCCAAGGGTTCGGAAAGGTTCAGACCCTCCGCAAAGCGAAGGAGTGCTTCCATTCGCTGTTCCGGCGGGAGGTGGCGGAAATGGGTCACGTCCTTTTCCTCCCGGCTGTAAAGCAGGTCGGGGATAATGTTCCCGGTATAAAACAGAGTAGGTGCGTCAGGATCGTACAGCTTGGCGCAGGTCAGATGAACCATCGCGGAGGACATGATCCGTTCCTCTTAGTTGGCTTTCTCAAAATTCCACGCGGAGCGGCACATCTCCTCCAGGGTGCGCTTGGCTCTCCAGCCCAGCTCACGCTCTGCTTTGGAGGGGTCGGACCAGCATTCCGCAATGTCGCCTGGACGGCGGTCTGCGATGCGGTAAGGGATCTTGATGCCGGTAGCGCGCTCAAAGGCCGCCACCAGATCCAGCACGCTGTAACCCACGCCGGTACCCAGATTGTACACCTTCACACCGGCATCGGTCATATGATTCAGCACGGCGATATGCCCCGCGGCGAGATCCTCCACGTGAATGAAGTCACGTACTCCGGTGCCGTCATGGGTGGGGTAATCGTTGCCGTAGATAGCAAGCTGAGGAAGGACGCCCTTTGCCACGCGGGTAACGTAGGGCATCAGATTGTTGGGGATGCCGTTGGGGTTGTCACCGATGAGACAACTCTCGTGAGCACCGATGGGATTGAAATACCGCAGAAGAGCGATGCTCCAGCGGGCATCGGAAACGTAAAGGTCGGAAAGGATCCGCTCCAGATACAGCTTGGTGGTGCCGTAGGGATTGGTGGTGCCGCCGGTGGGGAAATCCTCACGGATCGGCACGGAGGCGGGAGTACCGTACACCGTGGCGGAGGAGGAGAACACCAGCTTAAAGCAGTTATGCTCACGCATCACGTCCAAAAGGGTCAGAGTACCCGTAATGTTGTTATGATAATATTCCAAAGGCTTGGAGACGGATTCGCCCACAGCCTTCAGCCCTGCGAAATGGATCACCGCCTCGATATCGTGGGTAGAGAAAATGGCCTCCAGAGCCTCTCTTTCCAAAATATCCGCGCGGTAGAACACGGGTCTCTTCCCCGTGATCTTCTCGATAGAGGAGACAACGGTCTCCTTGGAATTGGAAAGGTTATCTACGATCACAACCTCGTCCCCGCGCTCCAAGAGCTGGACGCAGGTGTGAGAACCGATATAACCCGTTCCGCCGGTAACCAAAATACGCATACTGAAAACCCCCGTTCAAAGATTGCTTATAGTTTATCACAGTTTTCTTCAAAAAGCAAGTACGGCAGGGGTATTTTTTGGTAGAAAGCCAAGGCTGTAAGGCCCCTCTTTTTGTGCAAAAGCCTTGACTTTCCCGGGGATTTGATGTATAATGCTTTCTGAAATATAATGCCCGCCGCATATACTTTCGTGGGTGATGACATGAAAGTGCAAAAAAACGTATTGCGGTATTTGGCCGGTCTGCTTTTGCTCGCCGCGGTGGCGGGAGTGGGGGCTCTTCCCCTGTTTTCTCCCGATCTGCCGCAAACGGAGCAGTCTGCGGAGACGGGAGCCATTCCCGTGGAATT
>JAGBXS010000024.1 GCA_017629175.1 Clostridia bacterium | reverse complement strand
GGAAGCGGAATACTTCTGGTTCCGCGAGTCCGCAGGCGGCCCTCCCAACAACTGGCGTTCCATGTTCGGCGGCTCCGCCTGGGAAAACGTAGGCGGGGATCGCTATTATATGCAGCTGTTCTCCAAGAAACAGCCCGACCTCAACTGGGAAAACCCCAAGCTCCGTGCCAAGCTGGTGGAGACCATCCGCTTCTGGCTGGATAAGGGCTTGGGCGGCTTCCGCATCGACGCCATCACCCACATCAAAAAGATGGAGGGTCTCCCCTCCGGCCCTGCGGACGGACCCGACGGCATGGTGGGTTGCTTTGACTATACCCGCTGTATCGATGGCATCGGCGACTTTTTGACCGAGCTGAGAGAGGCTACCTTCGATCAGTACGAATGCATGACCGTTGCCGAGGCGGCGGGCGTTCCCAACCAGCAGCTGGTGGATTACATCGGCCCCAAGGGGTACTTCTCCACCATGTTCGATTTCTCCTATTCCGAGCCTTACAGCTACGGCCACGGCTGGCACACCTGCAAGGACCCCGGCGAATGGGATTTCCGTACCTGGAGAAACGCTCTTTACGCTTCCCAGCTCTTCACCCAGAAGATCGGCTACGGCGCCGTGTTCCTGGAAAACCACGATTATCCCCGCGCCTGCCAGAAGTTCGTGCCGGAGAAGGATCACTCCCCCGCCGTGCAGAAAATGCTGGGCAATCTGTTCTTCTTCCTGCGGGGCATTCCCTTTATCTACCAGGGGCAGGAGCTGGGCATGACCAACCCCGGCTTTACCTCCATCGATCCCATCGACGATATTTCCACCAAGAATCACTACCGCGTGGCTTTGGCGGACGGTCTGACCCCCGAGGAGGCAATGCCCTTGGTGGCGCGTTACTCCCGTGACAACGCCCGCATCCCCTTCCCTTGGGATGACAGCGAGAACGGCGGCTTCTCCCCTGCAGGGGTCAAGCCCTGGCTCCCCGTCCACCCCGACTACAAGACGGTGAACGCAAAAGCGGAGACGGCAAACCCCAACGGTGTTTACGCCTTCTACAAGGAGATGATCCGCCTGCGTACCGAGTCGGAGTATGCAAAAACCATTCTGGAAGGTAAGTTTGCTCCCATTCTGAAGCAGTACGATAAGCTCATCGCCTATACCCGCGAGGGTGAAAAGAAGCTGGCGGTGATCTGCTCCTTGTCCGACAAGACCCGCAAGATCAAGCTGCCCTTCGGCGTGAAGAATTTGGTACTGTCCTCTTTGGACTCCTACAAGCTTGAAGGCAACGTTCTCACCCTGAAGCCCTACCAATCCGTAACCCTGGAGATGGAAGCATGAGCTACAACATCGACAAAGAATATTTTAAAAGCTTTTTCTCTCACATCGTGAAGATCCCCAGCCCCACGGGCTATTACAGAAAGCTGAACCCCGTGCTGGAGCAGTACGCCGCAGAGCTGGGCTTGGAGATGACCTACGATAACAAGTCCACCGCTTACATCACCGTTCCCGGGGAAGATCCCTCCAAGACCGTGCAGATCGCCGCCCACGCAGACACCATCGGCTTTATGGTGCGTTCCATTGACGGGGACGGCACCCTGCGGGTGCGGAACGTAGGCGGGGTGAACTATCAGTCCACCGAGGGAGAATCTGCCACGGTGATCACCCGCGACGGCAGACAGTATACCGGCCTCATCGCCTGCCAATCCCACTCCGTCCACGTGTTTGACGACGCCCGTTCCTCCCCCAGAGACGAGCACACCATGGTCGTTCTGTTGGACGAGAAGGTTTCCTCCGCCAAGGCCGTAAAGGAGCTGGGCATCCGCAACGGGGATTTCGTGGCGGTGCAACCCCGCTGTACCATCACGGAAAACGGCTTCATCAAATCCCGCTTCATCGATGACAAAGCCGCCGTCGCCATCTGCTTTACCGCGCTAAAGTATCTGAGGGAGCAGGGTTTGAAACCCAAGTACAACACCATCTTCTCCTTCCCCTACGGCGAGGAGATCGGGTTGGGCGGAAACTACGTCCCCACCGAGGTCTCGGAATTTATCGCCCTGGACATCGGGCTTATCGGTCCGGGGTTGGAGGGCAACGAGTATTCGGTGAGCATCTGCCCCAAGGATGCCTCCGTGGTGTACGATTTCAGCCTGACCTCCCACCTGATTGATCTGGCGGAAAAACACGGCTGTGAATACGCCGTGGATCTGTTTAAGAACTACGGCTCCGACGCAGGGGTGGCGGTGAAATCCGGGAACAACCTCCGCGCCGCCGTGTTCGGCATGGCCGTGCATTGCAGCCACGGCATGGAGCGCACCCATATGGACGGCATCGAGAACACCGCAGGGCTCCTGCTGGCGTACCTGATCGAAGGCTAATATTGAAAAACGGATCGTTTTTCAATCGGGATTTTGCGGCTTCACCGGCAAAATCCTGCTCGACCGCCCGCCTTGCGGGCTACAAAAAAGAGTCCCAACGCAAAAAACCGCCCGAAAAGGCGGTTTTTTCTCTTGTTTTCTGCAATCATTATACCACAAAACGGCAAAAAAATCAAGACTTGTATTTCGAAACTTTCCTGCTATAATGATTTTCAGACGATGCAAGAAAGGTTCTTCTATGTCAAACAAACTGCAAGCATTCCAAAAGAACGCCGCCTCCCTGATGCGGAACAAGGCGGCAGACAAGCTGCTTTTCTACAACGACGAATCCATCAAGCATGGGTTGGTGCTCACCAAGGAGCAGGCCATCCGTCTGCTGGAAGCCAAGGACGAGGAGCTTCGCTACCACGGCAGGCTGGAGTTCGGGGAAGGGATCATCGGCAAGCTCATCACCGCCTTCTGCGACTCCCCTTACATGAACAAGCAGAATTACAGCGAGACCCTGGAAAGGCTGTTGGAGATCTTCTATTACTACAAAAACGAAACCGACGAAAAGCTTTCCGACAACGAGCTGATCGATTACATGAAAACCTTCTTCAACGGCTCCTGCGAAGGCTCTTTGGAGCTTTTGGAATCCCGCGAGCTGGACAGTCTTGCCCGCGCCCTTAGGAGGAAATGATATGAAAGCAGTACAAAAAAGAAGCGTCATCACCCCGGAGATGCTGGACGGCAAGGCCTTTGCGGAAAGCCTTTTGAACGCGGGGCTGGAGACGGGGTTGCTTGCGGAGACGGAGCACGCCCGCATCCAATACAGCCTGCTGGAGCTGTTGGCCTCCCGTTTGGAAGCGCTCTACGGCAAACACACAAGCTCCGTCCCCGACGAGCTGGCGGCAGAGGTGTTTGAATCCCTGCTGTATACCATCGGGGTCTTCCTGAAATCTGCGGAAAACGGGGACACCGCCTTAAAGATCCTAAAAGAAACGGAGCCGTGGTTCCTCTACCAAAAGGGTCTGCGGATCATCCAAATCCTGGTGCGCGACGTGCGGGTGCTGGCGGGAGAGATCTTCGCCTCCCGCATCCCCTGCAAAAACGGGTTCTACCACACCGCCACCACCAAGGAGCTCTACGATTTTCTCCGCACCTACCGTCCCCGCTCCCACGCCCATGAATACGGAAAATTCATTTACTACGCCACCGCCCTGCCCTGCCGGGATCTTGCGGGAGTGGAATACATCCGCCGTTACGCCACGTCTCTTTTGTGGGAGAACCGCTTCTGCGCCCTCTTCCCCGGGAAAGAGACGGAAAAGGTTCTGAACACCCTCCCCGGCAGAACGGAAAACATCTTCCTGTTGCTGTTCAAGCAAGCCTGCGGGCGGGTCCTGGCGGGGAAGGACCTCTCTTCCCTTTCCCTCACGGCGGAGGACACCGAGGTGGCCTGCCTGCTCCACGGACATAAAACGGAAGCGGAATTGACCGCAGACTTGGCGCTGGCATTGCAGATCCCCATGGGCAGTTACTTGGCGGAATGCCTCCCTGCTGTGGCGAAGGAGCTTGCCGCCGCCATGAAGCGGGGGAGCTTTCGGAACGTGTTGACGGTGGAGTAAAGAAGGCCTTCGTGAACCTTCACAACGCAAAAAGCTGAGCAGGAGCTTCCTACTCAGCTTTTTTGGTGCCTATTTTACTTTTTTCTCTTGATCACGATGAATACCACCGCGCCGATCACCACAACGGCAACCACCGCAATGATCACGATGAGCAGAGTGGAATCGCCGTCCTCGGCGGGAGCGGCGGAGGTATCCGCAGAGGACTCCGCGGTAGAGGTTGCAGGCGTTTCTGCAGATGTTTCCTCGGATTCCTCGTCCTCGGAGGACTCTTCGGGTTCGGAGGGAACGTCCTCGGAGGAGTCTTCCTGGGAAACCTCGGGAACTACGGGCACGTATTCCTCCAAAAGGATGGCCTCGTTGCCATCATCCAGCTCGATGGAACCCTCTGCGAAGGTTACGTAGAACACCACGGTGGTGTCGTCCATATCCACAACGATATACTCGGCTTCCGCCACGTAAGGGAACTCCACCGTTGCCTTCGCTTCCGCATCCATGCCGTTTTCTGCAAAATCGGCTACCTCATAGCCGATCGCCTTCATCACGCCGGGGGTAGTGAAATCAAATACGGTGGTGGTATCGGTTTCTTCCATATACCACAGACCCTCCAGCACCAGGTCGGGGGCTTCCGCCTCCTCCTTGGTCATAGGCGCGGGCTCGTCACCGCCGGCATACAGCGCAACGCCCAGCTCGGTATAGCCGCACCACTCATACACGTTGGTGTAGTAATCCCAATAAGGATCTGCCTCTTCAAACTCCTTGAACGTAAAGGAAAGGCGGACGTACTGAGAAGTCACTTCCTCGCCCAGCGGCACCACGATCTCCTCGGAATAGGGATCCTTATTGCCGGAATAGATGGGCTGATTGTCACGGTAATAGAAGGAGCCGTCCTCGCCTACGGGAAGCCACAGACTGCCGTCCTCGGAGGTCTCTACCACCACCTTGTGCTCGCCGGGAGCGCAAACGCAGTCGAAGGCCATGTAGAACAAAGAGAGATACACCGCGTCAAAGGTGACCTCTTCCTCGTAGGTCAGAGTGAAGGAGAAGGTAGGAATGGCGTCCAAGGGCTGGATCGCCTGAGACATATTCGCCTCGTAGCCGGGCTTGATGAAGTCGTTGCATACCAGCACGATACCCTTGTCGGTATGGGTGGTGGGAGCGGCGAGATGCTCCCCGTCGATCAGACATTCCAGAGTGCCGCCGCCACGGGGATATGCAGTAGCAGAGGTCTCGCCGTCATAAGAAAAGGCGATCTCCGAGGGAGTCAGCACGTCGTAATCGGTAAACAGACCTTCATAGGTAAAATCCGCCGCCGCGGTAAGGGACAACGCCGCCAGCATACAAACGGCCAGCATCAGGGCAAAAATCTTTTTCATAAGGAACTCCTTTCTCCCCAAAAAATGCAGGGAGAGGCACAAAGGCCTCTCCCAAAAGCTATTCAAGAATTACTTCTTTCTCTTAATAACCAGAACAACAACTGCCGCGATGATAACCACTGCTGCAACTGCGATGAGAACGATCATCAGAGTGTTGTCGCCGCCGTCATCGGAGGTAGCCGCGGAAGACTCTGCGGGAGCGGAAGTAGCGGGAGTGGAAGCCTCGGTAGAGGTCTCGGGCTCCTCGGAGGACTCTTCCTCGGGCTCAGAGGATTCTTCCTCGGAAACCTCGGGAGCCTTGGGAACGTAGGGAGCGAAGGTCAAGGGAAGCTCCTTGTCATCCAGAACCAGGTTGTCTCCGTCGTAGGAAACGTACAGCTTCTCGATCTCGCCTTCCATATCAACGGCGATGTGGTTGTGAGCTGCAGTGTATGCAAACTCCATAGCAACGCCTTCGCCGTCCAGACCGTTCTCCTCAAAGTCAGCCTCTTCAAAGACGATCATCTTCATAACGCCGGCGGTGTCGAAATCAACAACGGTAACAACACCCTCGGTTACGTTGAACCAAACGCCGCTCATCTCAACGGGAGCGGGAGCTTCGTAGGGAGAATAGGTAACTGCATCGGAACCAACGCCCAGGGTCAAGTCGCCCTCTTCGTCGATAACGGCAGACATTCTGTCAATAGAGCCATCCTCGTAAGTGATAACCAGCTTGTCGCCAACTACGGAGTAGGTAGCGGTGTACTGATCAACAACTGCAGCATCGATGCCGCTTTCCAGATATGCCTCGGAATCGTAAACGGTAACGTCAACCTTCTTGTCGCCTGCGTTGTTCACGAAGGTCATGATCTTGGTCTCTACGCCGTCGTCGCCGATCCAGGAGCCTTCCACCTCAGTGGGCTCCTTGCCTGCGGTCTCGGCATCCAGAACCTCGGGCTCCTCGCCGCCGGTCCAGGTAGCAACACCCAGCTCGGTAAAGCCGCACCACTCGTAGATGTTGGTGTGGTACTGCCAGTAGCCGCCTTCGGGAACGGGCATGAAGGTGTAAGTATAACGAACGTAACGAGCGGAAACATCTTCGCCCAGGTAAACGGCACACTCAACGATCTCCTTGTCGTCAACGCCGTCAACAAACTCGTCAACGTCTGCGTTGAAGTAGAAGATACCGTCGCCTACGGGAACCCAAACGTTACCGTCGTCGGAGGTCTCAACGATCACCTGCTTGTCGCCGGGAATAGCGATACAGGACTTGATCTCGTGGTAAATGGTGAAGTATGCGGTGTCGAAGGAAACCTCTTTACCGTAATCCATCACGAACGCGAACTCGGGAACCAAAGCCAGGTCGGAATCAACGCCGAAGCCCTGGTTCTGGAACAGAACGATACCGTTGGTAGCAAAGCCGGTAGCCTCACGAACCAGCTGGCCATCGTAAAGAGCCTCAATGGAGCAGCCACCCTGGGGAGCCATCTTAACGTCCTTGCCGCCCTCTTTGGGGATGCTTACGAACTCAACGGTGGTGGGGGAGGTTACGCTGTACTCGGTGCCTTCCTGCGTAACGTCGAAATCTGCCGCAACTGCCAGAGCAACTGCAGAGAATGCCATCATCATGGCAAGCAAAATTGCTAATGTTTTCTTCATAAGAAACACAGCCTCCTGTTTTTTTGCGCCTTTAGGCGCTTTTTTGTTTGGTTTCATTATACACGATTTCGCGCAATGTTTCAAGTGACAGTTTTGCACAAACTCCATCTGCGATTTTGTGCAAATTGTTAAATTCTCTTAACATCTTGCATTCCCGCGGAAAACCGTGTATACTGTACAGGTATACTATACAGGTATACTATAAAATAAGGAAGCGTTTCCGAAAAGGAGCCTTTGCCCATGAAAAAGCTGCAAAAAGCATTGCTGACAAGTAAGCTTACCGTTGCCTGCGCGGAATCCTGCACAGGGGGACTGGTGGCCAAGCTGTTGACCGATCTCCCCGGTTCCAGCCGTGTCTTCAAGGGCGGGCTGGTCACCTACTGCGACGAGATGAAAGAAGGGCTTTTGGGAGTAAAGGCAAAAACCTTGCAGGCGTACCACGCCGTCTCCCGCCAAACCGCAGAGGAAATGGCGGCGGGCGCATTGGAAAAAACAAGGGCAGACCTTGCCGTCTCCACCACCGGGGTGGCAGGCCCCTCCGGGGACGATTCCGGCAAGCCCGTGGGCACGGTTTACATCGGGCTGGCGGTGCGCACCGCGGAAGGCATCCGGCTCTCCGCAGAGGAATATCACTTTTCCGGCTCCCGAGATGCCGTCCGCAGAAAAGCTGCAAGAGAAGCCCTGCGCCTTTTGGCGGAAAAATCCTTGCCGTAGGGATAAAAAATGCGAATTTTTCCGTACTTTTTTGCAAAAAAGGCTTGACAATCGGAAAACTTCGTGATACAATAACCCTTGCTGTCGGGAATACCCGGCGGTGATATTGCGGAATTGTGTAACGGCAGCACGGCAGACTCTGACTCTGTTTGTGAGGGTTCAAATCCTTCTTCCGCAGCCAAAAAATACCGAGAACTTTGTTCTCGGTATTTTTTTATCCATTGCGAAAGCAATGGTATATCATCGCCGTTAGGCGCATATCATCACGCGTAGCGTGTATATCATCAGCCGTAGGCTGTATACCGCTTTCGCAATGATGATATACAACACTTCGTGTTGATGATATACCGCAATAAATTGCGGATGATATACACGCCTTACGGCGTGATTTGGATGCGAGATTGCGGAAAACACTTGAAGTGCTTTGCAAAATATGATATAATACCATTTAAAGGAGGTTAACTTATGAAATTGACATTCAATGAAACAAAATCCTCACAACCCGATCCGTTTGTATTTGAGGATAACGGAACCTTTTACCTTTATGTAACTGCATATGCAGGGGTTGAAGCATATGAAAGCAAAACTCTTACAGGAAAATGGATATATAAAGGAACCGTAACCGCGTTTGCAGACGCGTACGATTTTTGGGCGCCTTCGGTTATAAAGTTCGAAGACAAATATTATATGTATGTATCCTGTGTCGCAAATAATAATTTTCAATATATGCACGTGGCCTGTGCCGATTCGCCTTTGGGACCGTTCAAAAATGAAAAGTGCCTGTATGACCAATTCTCCATCGACTCACATATGGTAAAGACAAATGCCGGTCTTTTTCTTTGGTATGCTAAAAACAATCTCGAACACGATCTTGTGGGCACAAGAATTTATGTAGATAGATTTATTGACCCATATACTCCCGAAAACAACCCCAAGGAAGTGCTTTTGCCCGAATTTGATGAGGAAAAATTCACTCCTCAATGCACAGAGGAAGGCGATTGGTACACTTTGGAAGGACCGTTCTGGTTTAAAGAGGGTGATTGGCAATATCTTATGTATAGTGCAGGATGTTATCAAGATAACACATATCACATTGGTTATGCCGTTGCAAAAACAGATGAACAAGACCTAAAAAAAGTAGACTTTAAAAAGGTGAAAAACGGCAATAAATTTTCACCCGTAATCATAAAAAATTCCTTTGAGGAGGGCACCGGTCATCATAGTGTAATAAAGGTTGATAACGAATATTACGCCATCTACCACGCCCGAGATTACCAAAACACAACCTCAACCGAGTATGTCGAAAGAAGGACAGCGCGAATTTGTCGTCTATCGGTAAATGATGGTGTTATTGCAGCCGAACGCTTTGAAAATCATATATAAAAGTGATAGCTTTTTCGGTGCAACTTGCCAAAAAATCCTCGTTCTTCGGAACGAGGATTTTTTATCCAAGCCGCGTAGGGGTTCCCCGAAGCGAGCTTGACGAGCTTTGGGGGTTCCCGTAGGCTTGGTATATCATCACCGCGCGAAGCGTGGTGTATATCATCAAGTGCGGCAAGCCGCCCTTGTATCTCATCACGCGCCAGCGTGCATTTTCCTGCGGTTTGGATCGCGCAATACGGCTGCTGCGTTGTTGCCGCTCTCTCCATGATCACGTTTTGGGAAACGGTATTTGCGTTTTTACAAAAAACCTTTTCGGGCCCCCTCTTGACAAACCGAATTCTTTGTGCTATGCTTGTACGTGATGAGGGAGTAGTAAGCGCGGCAATGCGTAGCAAGTCAACATCCTGGCCTCACGGTCTGGCTTGCTTTAAATTACGAGACTCATGTATGTATACAAGACGTGCATGGGTTTTTGTTTTTGGGGCAACCAAGTATGTTTTGCATACTTGGCATTTTTTGTTATTCGGAGGAACAACATGGAATTTTTTGGCTTTACGTTCTTTGACTCCCTGGAGGGAGGCGCACTGCTGGGAGTTGCCGCGGGGATTTTTCTCGTAGGTCTCTTCCTCACCATCAAGGGCGGCGATTGGTTTGTGGATTCCGCATCCTGGTTTGCGGAGGTTACCGGCATCCCCAAGTTTGTGGTGGGTGCTACCATCGTATCCTTTGCCACCACCCTGCCCGAGCTGTTGGTTTCTGTCAGAGCGGCCATGAACGGCTCCGCACAGCTTGCCATCGGTAACGCCGTAGGCTCTGTCACCGCCAACACCACGCTGATCATGGGTGTTTCCTTGGTTGCTATCGCAGGGGTTGTCAGCAGAAAAGAATTCTCCCTGAAGGGCGGGCTTCTGCTGGCGGCTATTATCGGCCTCACCGTTCTTTCTCTGGGCGGACTTCTGCCCGTTTGGTCTGCCTATGTTCTCTGGGCCATCTTTGCCATCTTTATGATCAGCAACCTGATCGAGGGCAAGAAGGGCGCGGCGGGCGATACCATCGACTCCTTTGAGAAGAAGGAGCTTCCCGCAAAGATCCTCTTCTTCCTTCTGGGCACCGCTTCCATCGTGTTCGGCGCGGAGTTCCTGGTCTCCTCCGGCAAGACCATTGCCGCAGGCATTGGGATCAGCGAGACCATCATCGGCTTTACCGTCATCGCGTTGGGCACTTCCCTGCCCGAGCTGGTAACCACCCTCACCGCCATCCGCAAGAAGGAGAATTCTCTCTCCGTGGGTAACATCGTGGGTGCAAACATCATTGACACCACCCTGATCCTCCCTCTTTGCGCGGTGATCAACGGCGAACCCCTTCCCGTTGAGAACATCAACCTTGTGTTCGACTTCCCCGTTTGCATCGCGGCCTGCGCCCTTGCCATCGTTCCCACGGTGATCCAAGGAAGATTCAAGAAGTGGCAGGGCTACGCTCTGCTGGGCGTATACGCGCTGTATATGCTTCTTCTGGTACTGAACGAGACCGGCGTGGTCGCGCTGGGATAACTTAGAAAAGAGGAAACCGCCATGCTGGAAAATTTGACTTTCAAAAAGAACATCAAAACCTTTTCCATCTGCCCCGAGAACCTTACCGGGGAGAAGGGCGGCGGCGGACGGGCCGTGGTAGGCAGTGCCTCCGAGGCCTCCCGCGAGTTAGGTGTGGGCTGGAAGGTGAATCCCTACCTAAAAGTCGCCCCCAACAGCACCGTGATCCTTGCGGATCACAAGGGGCAGGGGGCTATCAAGCACATTTGGGTCACCGATGCCGCTTACGCCAGCCGACAGCTGATCCTGCGGATCTATTTCGACGGGCAGACCAAGCCCAACGTGGAAGCACCCCTCTCGGATTTCTTCTGCAATGCAGACTATAAAGAATTCCGCCAGCTTTCCAGCCTTGCCATGTGCGTCAACCCTGCTAAGGGGCTCAACTGCTATTTTGAGATGCCCTTCTTTACGGGCTTCCGCATGGAGGTGGAAAACTTAGGTGGGGAATGCAATATTTACTATCAGATCGACTGCGAGGAAAAGCAGTTGTCCCCCGACGCCCTGTATTTCCACGCCCAATTCCGCCGTGTGAATCCCCTGCCCTACATGGAGCCTTACGTGATTTTGGACAACGTCAAGGGCAAGGGCCATTACGTGGGCACTTACCTCAACTGGGGCGTGAAGAGCAACGGCTGGTGGGGCGAGGGCGAAGTGAAGTTCTACATTGATGGGGACACCGATTTTCCCACCATCTGCGGCACCGGCACGGAGGATTATTTCTGCGGCGCATACAACTTTGACGTGGCAGGGAAATACACCGAGTTCTGCACCCCTTACGCGGGGATGCACAAGATCAGCTCCACCGACGATCTGTACCGCTCTCAGAGATATTTCAACCTTTACAGATGGCACATCGTAGATCCCATCTATTTTGAGTCCGATCTGAAGGTCACCGTCCAGGCCTTGGGATGGCGTAGCGGCAACCGCTACCTCCCCCTGCAGGACGATATTTCCTCCGTTGCCTATTGGTATTCCGATAATCTGGAGGACGAGTATCCTCCCTTCCCCTCCGTCAACGAGCTGGAGATCATATAAAACCAACAACGTTTGCATACCGCCCCCGGGAGAAAGGAACCCACAAGATATGAAAAATTACGCAGGACAACGTTTTACCGCCAACCTGATAAAAGAAAAAGAAGGCATCGGCGGGATCATGGCGTTTTACGATAACCGCTTGGAGTTTGAAGCCTTCTTTGAGGATCAGCTTCCCCAAAAGTTAGTGATCCCCTACGGCGAGATCGAAAAGGTTGCCGCCGTGATGACCTGCGGGCTCATCCCCAACGGCTTGAATTTGTGGATGGAGGATGGGGAACTGCTCCGTTTTGCCATCTGGCGCCGCAAGAAGATCGCGGCGTTCTTACGTGAAAAGGCAGGGATCTGAAAGGCTCCGCCTCCTGCTTTGGAACCCCTGCCTTCGTAGATCATCAAGAACGTAAGCGTATTTTTATCGTAAACGAATAAGTCTCCAAAAGGCCGGGCATTTTGCTCGGCTTTTTCACCCCCTCCCGTCGGGGAAAGGTTCATTCACAGGCAACCTTACATCCTGCCAACCGCGCTCCCTCCCGCGCCCTTTTTCATCAAGCATATTGAAATTTCCCGCAGGATGTGCTACAATGAAGCGAAAAGACATTTCCCGGAGGTTCCCATGAAGCCCATTTTCTGTACCGACGTTACCAACGATAAGCACAGCGATGCCGTCAACGGAGACGAATTCATCTCCGCCACCGTGTCCGACCAACTCCGTGAGGAGATCGAGCTCCTCTTTCAGGATGCAAAGGAACGCATCAAAGGGACACAGCTGCCCACGGCATGGAAGTTCATCCGCACCGCCGCCTTGTTTGTTGCGGCAGGGGCACTGATTTTGGGGGACGCAGATGCCAAATCCCTGCTGATCGGCCTCGCGGGATTTGCCGCCTACATCGGTCTCGGCATCTACGAAAGCAAACGCAAAACCGCCCTCATCTCCAAAGAGGGAGATCACCCCATAAACAAGGCCTTGGAGACGGCCACGTTTAAGGTAAAAGAAGCGCTGAACGTCCCCGAAGATGCGGTTGCTTTGGATCTGCTTTGCTTCCGTTACAAGAAGGAAGAAGGAGATCTCATCGTCCAGGCCGCCATGGGCGCCCCCGCCTATGTCAACGTGGAAGTGTTTGCCTATACCGACGGTGAAAGCCTTTGCTTTGCCGACATGGAGCGGGTCTACACCTTCCCGTTGGCGGAAATGCACACCATTGAGGATATTATGGAGCCCATCCTGCTTGCCCGCTGGAACAAGAAAACGTCTCCCGAAGATCACGGCTTGGCAAAAAAGCGGGGCGGAGCCATGATCCATCTCTACCACATTCTGAAATTTACCCACCAAGGGGAAGACTACGGCATTTACTTCCCCTGCTACGAGCTGGAGGCTATCAAAAAGCTCACCGGACTTTCCGATAAGAATACCCTTCAGCTGTAATTTTTTACGGAGGAACCCTTATGACACCCGATCTGAAATGGCTTTCCGACCCCACGGTGGTGGAGGTAGGCAGGCTTTCCCCTTTTTCTTCCCATAAGACTGACGCTCCCGTCCTTTCCTTGGACGGCGCTTGGAAATTTTCTTACGCAGAGCATCCCTCTGCCCGTCCCGTGGATTTTTACCGCAAGGAGTATGCCGATGAAGGCTGGGCAGAGATCGATGTACCCGGTCATATCCAACTGCAGGGCTACGGCAAGCCCCAATATATCAACGTGGCCTACCCCTGGGAGGGCGTGGAGCAGCTTCTGCCCCCGGAAATTCCCTCGGAGCACAACCCCGTAGGCAGTTACCGCAGATGGTTCGACCTGCCGGAGGAACTCATGGGCAAGGAGCTTCGCCTGACCTTCCACGGTGTGGAGACGGCGTTCTACCTTTGGGTCAACGGGGAGTTTGTGGGCTACGCCGAGGACAGCTTTACTCCCTCCTCCTTTGACGTGTCCCCCTATTTGCAAGCGGGCAAGAACCTTGTGGCCGTGGAGGTCTACCGCTATTCCACCGCAAGCTGGCTGGAGGATCAGGATTTCTGGCGCTTCTTCGGCATTTTCCGCAGTGTGGAGCTGACTGCCCTGCCCAAAACCCATTTGCGGGACGTGAGGGTCACCGCAGATTACGACTATGAAAACAACACGGGCATCCTCACCGTATTGCCGGATTGGAGCGGTACACCCGCTTCCGCCACCTATACCCTTACCGACAGGGAGGGCAACGTCCTTTACCAAAGCGAAGCCGCCCCCGTCGGAGAGGTGTTTGCAAATATTCTCCCCTGGAGTGCCGAATCCCCCGCCCTCTACACCCTGACGGTGCAAACGGAAGAAGAGACCTGCACCCTCAAAGCGGGCTTCCGCCGTTTTGAGTTGAAGGACGGCCTCATGTGCCTCAACGGCAAGCGCATTGTGTTCAAGGGGGTCAACCGCCACGAATTCTGCGCGGAAAGCGGACGTTGCCTTTCCGAAAAAGAAATGCTGTGGGACGTTCTGTTTATGAAGCGCCACAACATCAACGCCGTGCGTACCAGCCATTACCCTAACCAAAACCGCTGGTACGAGCTGTGCGACGAATACGGCATCTACGTCATCGACGAGACCAATTTGGAGACCCACGGCACTTGGGGCAACCTGGGCAGAGACCATATCGTGCCCGATTCCTACCCCTATTGGAGAACCGCGGTACTGGACAGAGCCAACTCCATGTATCAGCGGGATAAGAACCACCCCTCCGTTTTGATCTGGTCCTGCGGCAACGAATCCCACTGCGGGGACAACATTGCCGCCATGGCGGAGTTCTTCCACAAGGTAGACCCCACCCGCTTAGTGCATTACGAGGGGGTCTTCGTCAGCCGTGCTTACGATTACATCACGGATATGGAAAGCCGTATGTACGCCAAGCCCCACGAGGTACGGGCGTATTTGGAGAAGAACACCGGCAAGCCCTATATCAGCTGTGAGTATATGCACGCCATGGGCAACTCCTTGGGCGGCATGCATCTGTATACCGACTTGGAAGAGGAGTTCCCCGCTTATCAAGGCGGCTTCATCTGGGATTACATCGACCAGGCCTTGTACAACGAGAAGGGTGAGCTTTCCTACGGCGGAGACTTTGACGATCGGGGTAGCGACTACGGCTTCTGCACCAACGGCATCGTCTACGCAGACCGCACCCCCTCCCCCAAGGCGCAGGAAGCGAAAGCTTTGTACGCCAACGTGAAGCTTTCCTTGGAAAACGGCATCCTCACGGTGAAGAACCGCAATCTGTTCACCGACACCTCTTACGTAACCTTCGAGGTTTCTTTGGAAAAGGAGGGCACGGTTTTAAGCACCGAAACCCACTCCCTCACCGTATTGCCCGGGGAAGAGGGCACTCTGCAAACCACTCTCCCCCTGCCCCGGAAAGCAGGCGAATACGTCCTCACCGCCAGCGCGCTTTTGAAGGAACGCACCCCTTGGGCGGAAGCGGGGCACGAGATCTCCTTCTGCCAGGAGGTCTTCACCGTAGAGGGCGAGAAGGAAGAGAAAAAACTCCCCCGCCCCACACTGATCCGCGGCAACATGATCAGCGGCGTTCGGGGCGAAGGCTTCTCCGTTCAGTTTGACAAGCGGGAGGGGGGCATCTCCTCCTTGGTGTACGGCGGAAAAGAATACGTCACCCGCGCACCCCGCGTCAGCTTCTGGCGGGCACCCACAGACAACGACAACGGCGCGGCCACTCCCATCAACTGCGCGATTTGGAGCACGGCAAGCCGTTATCCCCGCCACAATCCCGCAAAGTTTACCGTGGAAGAAAAAGAGGATCGCTTCACCTTTACCTTTGCCTACGCCACGGAGAAGTTTGACTACACCGTGGAATACGCCGTGTATTTCGACGGCAAGGTAGGGGTAACGGTCAATTATCCAGGGGTGGAAGGCCTGCCCAACATCCTCGTGTTCGCCATGGATTTCTGTTTGAAGGAGGGCATGGACGCCTTCACCTACTACGGCAGAGGGCCGGAGGAAAACTATTCCGACCGCAAGCAAGGGGCAAGACTGGGCGTGTTTACCTCCACGGCGGCAGAAAACCTTTCCGGCTACCTCAACCCCCAGGAATGCGGCAACCGCACCGACGTACGGTGGCTGGAGGTAGGCGGAAAGCTCCGCTTTGAGAAGACGGCTTCTCCCTTGGAGATCTCCGTTTTGCCTTACAGCGCTTACGAATTGGAAAACGCCCGCCATCTTTACGACCTGCCCGCGCCCCGCTATACCTGGGTGCGCGTGGCGGCAAAGCAGATGGGCGTGGGGGGCGACGACACCTGGGGCGCACCCGTGCATCCCGAGTTCTGCATCCCCGCATCGGAACCCATGAAATTGCAGTTCACCATCAGCCCCAAAGCATAAAAAAACGGCGCGCCCCGCATTGGGACGCGCCTTTCTTATGCGTTACTTATCCTTTTTTCTTCTTCAAAACCAGAAGGATCACGGTGACGAGGACGATCACACCCAGCACGGACAGAGCAATGATCCAGCCCATGGGAGAGGTTTCGGGCTGTTCTGCGGGCGCTTCGGAAGAAGTGGGCTGGGAAACGGTTGCCTCCACGGACTCCTCCACGGATTCCTCCACGGATTCCTCTTTGGGGTAACGGGTGGAAAGCTTGTAGGTCATCAGCTCCTGGAGCATACCGGGGTGGGCAAAGGCGTCGTTCCAGATGCCGTGGCCCTTGCCTGCGTACTCTACGTACTGCACCAGCTCGCCGCCTGCATCCCGAATGGCCTGCACGGTGTCACGGGAGCCGGAAACGGGAACGGCGTCGTCCGCATCCCCGTGGAACACGAAGAGAGGGGTATCCTTCAGAGCTTCCGCCTGAGAGGGGTCTCCGCCGCCGCAAACCAGCACACCTGCGGCAAAGTAATCGTTGTGACGCATCATCAGATCCCATGCACCGAAGCCGCCCATGGAAAGGCCGGAAGCGTAGATACGGTCGGCATCCACGTTGAACTCCTCCTGCAGAGTGTCCAACAGCTCAACAACGGCCTTCAGCTCGTTGGATTCGGGAACGGCGTCAATGGAGTACGCGCCGTTTGCCCAGGGGGTGTCTACCCACTGGTTGTTCGCGGGGCACTGGGGTGCCACAATGATACATTCCGGCAGGGTGTCCGCCAGATACTGCACGCAATGGAACAGCTGCAGCTCGTTGTCGTTGCCTCGCTCCCCTGCGCCGTGCAAAAACACCAGCATGGGATAAGACTTGGTCTCGTCATAATTCTCGGGCAAAACCAAACGGTAGGGCAAAACGGTGTTGCCGTTTTCAAAAATCCGCTTTTCGGTGGTCTTCACGTCCACCCCCGCAGAGACGGAAAGCGCGCAAAGGGAAAGCATGACAGCCGCCAAAAGCAGAGAAAATATCTTTTTCATGTAAAACTCCTTGTTTCGTTTTCTTTAGAATACCACACTTTTTCCCCTTTTGCAAGACGGTTTTCCCTCTGCCAGAAAAAAAGTTCAAAAAAATCGAAAAAGCACTTGACAAGCGCCTTCTTTTATGCTATACTTGCTCTTGCCGCTGATGAAGCGAAACTTGCTGGTGTGGCTCAATGGCAGAGCAGCTGATTTGTAATCAGCAGGTTGGGGGTTCGACTCCCTTCACCAGCTCCAGAATATGGGAGAATTCCCGAGTGGCCAAAGGGGACAGACTGTAAATCTGCTGGCATCGCCTTCGGTGGTTCGAATCCACCTTCTCCCACCAAAAAGCAAAAACGACTCGAAAGAGTCGTTTTTGTTTTTATCCAAGCCGCAGGAGCCCGTTGGCTTGGTCTATCATCACGCCCTCGGCGTGCATTTCCCGTCAATGTCCTTGACATTTCTCTTCGCAATATGCTATACTGAATCATCCCATGCATCCCCAAAAGGAGGCTTAAATTATGAACAGAATCCTTATCCTATCCCACACGAAAAACGATTTGGTCACCACTGTTTTGAACACCTGCGAGGGCGCCCGTTGGAGCACGCCACGAGACATCCAAAGAGAAGAGCTTTCGCAGTACGATGCGCTTTGCGTGCTGGCGGGAGATCTGGACAGACCCTACACCCTCCCCGCACCCTTGCGCACCGCCGCGGAGGAAATGCGGG
>JAGBXS010000003.1 GCA_017629175.1 Clostridia bacterium | reverse complement strand
GTTTTGCGCCCGATACTCTTGCAAATCCCTTTCTTTTATGCTACACTAAGTACAACGAAACGAAAAAAGGCAGGTCACGCTTATGAAACTGAACCCGATTTTCCATTCCCACATGGTTTTTGCCGCCCATCAGCCCATCCGCATTTACGGCGAGGGAGAGGGCAGGGCAGAGATCACCTTTGCAGGGGAGACCCGCACCGTAGAAAGCCACGGAGATTTTTGGCTTTTGGAGTTCCCTCCCATGGAAAAAGGCGGCCCTTACACCGCAGAGATCCTGCTGAACGACACCCCCGTCACCCTCTCTGACGTGTACGTGGGGGAAGTGTACCTGATGGCAGGGCAATCCAATATGCAGTTCAAGCTCAACGAGTCCAACACACCGAAGGAGCTTTATGAATCCGAGCCCCGCCTGCGGTTGTTCTCCACCCATCGCATAGAGAAGTCCGACCGCTTCACCCCCGAGGACGGCTGGGTGATCGCAGAAAAGGACAACGTAGGGGATTGGACCGCCCTGGGCTACCTCATCGGCAAAGAACGGGCCCGCAGTCACGACACCCCCGTGGGCATCCTCGCCGCTTATCAGGGAGCTTCCGTCATTGAAAGCTGGCTTCCCAAGGGCATCCTGGGTGAAAATGGCATCTCCCAGCCTGCCGAAACCCTCCACGGCGACCATTTCTACCATGAGTTTTCCCCCTGGAACGGGGAAGGGGTACTGTACGACTACGCCCTCTCCCAGGTTTTCCCCTTTGCCGTCTCCGCCGTGGTTTGGTACCAAGGAGAAAGCGACGCCACCCCGCAGGAGGGAGCGGTATACCTGCAGGAGCTTTCCCTGCTCATCGAAGCCTTCCGTAAGGGCTTCCGACAGCCCGACCTTCCCATCGCGGTGATCTGCCTTGCAGACTGCGACAGCAGAGAGCAGGTGGGCTGGAAAGCCGTTCAAAGCGCCCAAATGCAAGCAGGGGAGACCATCCCCCACGTCACCACCATTCCCTGCGCGGACATCTGCGAGAAAGACCAGATCCACCCGCCCACCAAGACCCTTTTGGCCTCCCGCGTAGCCACCGCGCTGGACACTCTTCTATAAAGCCATTCGGAAAGGGGAAAACCCATGAGCCTTCTCATCGTACGCCCCCATAACGCCCACAAGGCATATACCATCGCGGCAGAGGAGTTCTGCGCCCTGTGCCACAAGATCACCGGGGAACGCCCCGGCATCGTCACCGACGTAGCGGCAAAAGAGGCCCTGCCCGCCCATCCGTCCTTACAGCTGGTGGTCATCGGCGGGGACGACGTGAACCTGCTGGCAAGAGAATACAAAGAGATGATCCCCATTCCCTGCGGCGGGGAAGGGTACGCCGTCCTTTCCGCCACCCTCAGAGGGCATAACTCCCTGCTGTTGTGGGGCGGACGGGGAAGAAGCACCCTCTACGCGGTGTATCGATATTTTGAAGTATACTTAAATTGTAAGTGGTTTTGGGACGGAGATAAGCTTCCTGCCGCAGACTCCCTGCCCATGGAGGACATCCGCCTGACAGAAACCACCAAGTTTCTCTACCGGGGCACCCGCTACTTCGCCCACCGGGGGCTTCACCGCTTCCAGGCGGAGCACTGGAACGCCGAGGACTGGCAGAAAGAGATCGACTGGCTGGTGAAAAAGCGGCTGAACCTGCTGATGCTGCGCATCGGGCAGGACGATCTGTTCCAAAAAGCCTTCCCGGGGATGGTAGACTACCCCTCTGCCAAGGAGTCCCTGCCCTTTACGGGGGACGGCTTTAATGACCGCACCCTGTTCTGGGATCTTCGCTTCCGCGGCGACCTGCGGAAGCAGATCCTGCAATACGCCAAGGATCGTGACCTGCTTCTCCCCGAGGATTGCGGCACCATGACCCATTGGTATTCCCGCACCCCCGAGGATTTCTTACAGAAGATGCGCCCCTCCCTGCTTTCCCAGCCTGCAGGCACCAACTACGCGGAAAGCACGGGGCTGGTTTGGGACATTCGGGAGGAAGAAAACTTAGACCTTTACTTCCGTCTCACGGACACCCACGTTCACGAATACGGGCAGAGCGGGCTGTTCCACACCATCGGGCTGGCGGAACGTGCTTTTTCCCAGGACAGAGAAGAAAATCTCCGCTTAAAGCTGTTGACCTACCGCCTCATCTGCCGCCGCCTGCGGGAGCAATACCCCGGCTCCAAGCTTCTTTTGGCAAGCTGGGATCTGTGGATGTTCTACACCCCCGAGGAGGTCAAAGCCCTTCTTGCCCAGCTGGACAAGGAGCAGGTGGTGCTGTTGGATTACACCGCCGACTCCGCAAGAAAAAGCAATTACCGCACCTGGAGCGTGGAGGGGAGCTTCCCCTGGATCTTCGGCATCTTCCACGCCTATGAGCCCTCAGGGGAGGTACGGGGAGATTACCCCATGCTCATAGGCAGGTTACAGCACGCCAAAAAAGATCCCTTCTGCAAGGGAATGGTATTCTGGCCGGAAGTCTCCCACGGCGATCCCTTTATGACGGAGTTCTTCGCCCAAAACGCCTGGGAGGTGTCGGAACAGCCTGTGGAAGAGCAGTTGAAAGCCTTCTGCACAGCCCGTTACACCCATAGGGAAGAGCTGCTTGCCCTTTGGGAGAAGGTGCTTCCCTTGGCAAAACTCATGTCCTGGAGCAAGTACGAGGCCGTCACCCCTTGGGCAGAGACGGATATCTTCTGCCGTGCCGTATACACCTTGGATTTTGGGCAGGATGATCCCCTTTACGATGATTATTTGCTTCCCTTGGAGACCCACCGCTACAACGCCGCGGAATCTCTCCGCCGCATTGCCCTGCTGTTGGGGCAGGAGGATGACCGGGAGACCCGGGATCTTTACGACCTTGCCCGTACTATCCTCACCCGTTACCTCAACGGGCTGACCTTGACCCTTTGCAGGCAGTACAGTCATGGGGAAGAGGTAAAGGAAACGGCGGAAAAGCTTCTTCGCCTGCTGGCGCTCTACGGGGACTTCTTGGCATCCAACCAAGAGTATTCTCTGTTTGCTACCCTCCGCGCCCTCAACGAAACCGCTCCCGTGAACCCCAACTTCACCCCCACCTTAAAACGGAATTGCGACAACTTGTATTGCCGCAGTGCGGTAACGGAGTGCGTGTTGGAGCTGTACCTCCCGGAGGTGGAAAGACTAACGGAACAGCTGAAGGCAGGGAAGTACGACAAAGAAGCCCTGGTATCCTTCTGCAAGGCAAACCAAACCGCCTTCGAAGCCCGCCCTCTCATCCCCACGGCAAACAAAGAACACCCCGCCCGTGTGTTGCAACAAGCCGCGGAGGTGTTGGAAAAGTAACAACAAAAGAGACCTTCGAAAGGTCTCTTTTCGTTTGCTTATGAAATTGTCTCCACCGTGAGCTTTACGGGGGTTTCGGCGGTCACGCGGTATTCTGCGGGGAGCTCGATGAAGAACATCCATTCCCGCATATCGTCGGTGCCCGCTTCTCCCGGCCCGGGAACGGTGCGGGTGAGGATCACCTCCACGGTATTGCCGCCACGGATCAGCACTTCCTTCAGCTTCAAGCCGTTGGAGCCACTGTTTTCCTCCCGATACACCGCCAGCAACACATTCTCCTCAAAGAACGCCTCGTCGTACCGATCCTCTATCTTCACGGGAATGGGATTTCCCTGCATATCAAAGGAACCGGACTTCACGTACGTATCAAAAAAGCTCTGCTTACTCTCAAGATCCGTCAGCACCGTCACGTCGGCGGGGATGTTATCAAAGGAATAGATATCCGCCCACTGATGCACGGGATACAAAACCGTCCACCAGTTTTCCACCACGTAGCCGTTCTCCCGCACCGCAAGGCGAAGCTCCCGAGACAAGGCGGGATGCTCTTTCTCCACCTTACACAGATAAACCTTGCCCCCTGCTTCTTGTTCCTCGGACAAGATCCCCCGTCCGAATTGCACCTCCGTGACCTCTCCGGTACGGACAATGCTCTCAAAAATCACCGTGTCTATTTTCCCCGTGGGGATATAAACGCCAATCATACTGTATTTTTCAAAATCCGAGTACTCCAAAATATCCCATTTTTCCCAATCCGCAGAAGGATAGCGACTCATAAAGGCCTCCGCCTCTTCACGGGAGGTAAGCAACAGGATCTCCGCCTCTCCTTGCCGGGCGGTATTTACCTGATACAAGGTCACGCCCCTGTAATGGATCTCAATGGAGGTCTTCACCGTTACGGGCAGATCACGGGGAAGCTCTGCCGCCATCACCCAACCTTCCAGATCCCATTCCAGACCGTCCCCATAAACGTAGGAATTCACGTTCCATTCCAGAACGCCCTCCTTCAGCCAAAGGGATTCCGACCCTGTCCAAGGGGTACCGCTTCCCACGGGGAGATAGGCAACCGCCAGCAAATGCTCTTCAAAAAAATCTTCGTCGTACCGAGCCTGCCACCGATAATCGTCACCGTTTCCTTCGGGGGCGTACCGATCAAAGAAGGCCTTTGCTTCCTCTGCACTGCCAAGCACCGCCGTATATTCCTCGTGATAGAGGGGCTGTACCTCCTCCACGTAAACAGGAACCTCCAAAAGCATCTCCGCAGGAATTTCCGGATCTGCGGGGACTTCCGATTCCTCCGAGAGGTCGGGCAGGGATTCCTCTATGGATTCCTCAGAGACCGAAACAGACACTTCCTCCCGGGAAACCGACTCGGAGGATTCCGCCCGAGGCATGGCGTTCTCACAAGATGCCAGCAACAGCATCCCGCACAGCAAAAGGATCCAAAACTTCTTCATGCTTTTTCCTCCTTACGAATAATAGTCCAAAAGCTCTTCCAAAAGCAGTTTTCCCGCTTCCGCCGTCAAGCTATGGGTGGGGAAAGGGATTCCCGCCTCCTCGCAAAGAGATTTCAGCAAAGGTGTCCCCCCCGATGCCTGCTCAATGAGCATGCCCCCTTTTTGGGTGAGGAAGATATACCCTTTCTCCAAATCAAACTCTCCGTCGATCTTCAAGCCGATGAAGCCAAGAATTTCATCGTTACCCCAGTTCGGGTTCTCATACCAATACAGCTCCACCGTCACCCCTTGCGGAAGGGAAGGCGCGGGCTCCTCCGGCTCTGCGGGCTCCCCGGGACCTTCCGGTACTTCCGGCTCTTCGGGAGCAGGGGCAGGCTCTTCCTCCCACGGTTCCTCGGAGTAGATGGGCTCTTCCTCCATAGGCGGCTCCTCGGAGGCCTCTACCTCCGGCTCTGCGGAAGCATCGGGAGCGGCACTTTGGATCTGCTCCTCATTCTCCCCGAAAACAGGCGCCCCGGGTGCGTTATTATCGGGCGCGTAGATCGGCGGCTCCTCCAAGGAAGCCCCCGTCTGCCAAGCCCAAAGGCTCACGGGCAGACAAAGGCACAGCAAAAGGCAAACCGTTGCCCCGCGGACAATTTTTTGCCGTCTATTCTGTTTTTTCACTTCCGCGCGGCGAAAGATCTCGTCGCGGACGGATTTGTAATCCTTCACGGGTCTATTCCTCCTTCTTCCAGGATGGCACGAAGCCGTTGCTTCCCCCGATACAGCAGGTTATCCACCTGTTTTTTTGTGCGCTTCATCACGCGGGCAATCTCTTCGTAGGAAAGATCTTCAAAATACATCAGATACAAAGCCTCCGCCATGTCCTCGGGCAGCTCTGCCATAGCGGCGTGGAGGGCTTTTTTCCGCTGATCAATGGCGTACTGCGCCTCCGCGGAGGGCTCTTCCCCCTGCAAGGGAAGCTCCTCTATGGGAACGTCTGCGATCCGACGCCTCCGTTTTAAGTAGTTCAGGGCGCGGGACTTCCCCAGCATGAACAAATACGTCTTTAAGGAAACGCGGAAATTGTATCGGTGCTTATGTACCACAAGGTCGGCAAACACGTCCATGGCGATGTCTTCCGCGGTGTGGTGATCCTTCACGTATCGGCAAAGAAACAAAACCAACGGATCGTAAAGGGTGATCACGATCTCGTCAAAGGCTTCTGTTTCGCCATCCAGGTAGCGGCGGTAGCTACTTGCGCCGTTATCCATGGTGTGATACCTTCCTTTCTGCTTGTTATACAATCGAAACGGGAAAATTCCTCAGAGTTTTTTTGAAAAATTTTTCTGAGAAACCTCAAAAAAGGGCCCTTTTTGCGCAAAAAGGCCCTCTTACTCATCAACAGTTGAGCATGATCTTCAAGATCTCTTTATCCGTCTCCCGCATACCGTCCCGTGCCAGGGCGGAAACGTTCTCGATGGTTCTTTCCACGCCCTTGGTGACGATGCCGTCCCCGCCGAAGAACTGTCTGCCGTTTTGGTACATATACATTCCCAACAGCCCCGCCTCCACGGAGGAAGCGATCTTAGCGGCACAGGAAGCCTTTGCCCCGTCGCAAACCACCCCGGAGTTGATGGCAATGGCGTTCACCACGGTGTGGGCAATGGCCTTAAAATCCCCGCCGTACAGATAAGTGACCCCCGCACCTGCGCCGCATCCCGCGGAAATTGCCCCGCAGTAGGCGGAAAGACAGCCGATGCCCGTCTTCAGATGGATGGTCACTAAGTTGGAGACCAAAAGCGCTCTGTAAAGCTTCTCCTGGGAGACCTTCAGTTCCTTTGCGTACACGATAACCGGCAGGGAAGCGGTAAGCCCCTGGTTGCCGCTGCCGGAATTGATCACCACGGGCAGCTCACAGCCGCTCATTCTGGCGTCGGAGCCCGCGGCGGCCCAAGCCTTGGCACGGGTATGCACGTTGTCCCCGTAGGTGTCCAGCAGAACCTTCCCCACGGCGGCACCGTAGTTCCCGGTGAGTCCCTCCATGGCAATGGCGGTGTTGCAGGCGATCTGGCGGGAAAGCACGGGAATGATCTCCTCCAGCTCCGTCTCGTCGGCAAACCTCACGATGCCCTCCACGGTCATAAAGGAACGGTCCGTCTGATCCGCCTCGGCAAAGGCCTGCTCCTGGGCAAACAACTCCTCCCCGTCCATCTCAATGCGGGAGACCTTGGTGTGTCCGTCGGTGATCTCCACACGGACGGTGTGTCCTGCGCCCCCAGCGGTGATGACGATCTCAAAAAGCCTGCCGGAGGTAGATTGCTCCACGGAGACGGTGCCCTTCTTTAAGTAGGCCGCGATCTCCGCCACCTTCTCGTCGGGAACACGGGAAAGCACCTCCAGATGCCGGGTCTCGTCCCCCGCCACAAACCCTGCGGCAACGGCGGCGGCGATGCCTCTCAGCCCCCCGGTGTGGGGCACGATGACGCTTTTAACGTTCTTAATAATGTTCCCGCTGACGGTGACAACTGCCGTCTCGGGCAGACACCCCAGGGTGTACCGCGCCACCGCGGCGGCGTAAGCCAAGGAGATGGGCTCGGTGCAGCCCATGGCAGGCACCAGCTCCTCCTTCAGAATGGCGATATATTTTTGATTTTCGGTGAGATGCTCCATAGGGAACCCCCATGTCTGTATGTTTTCTTCAGTATATCACGAATTTCCTCAAAATGCAACAAAAAAAGATCAAGTCCGTCTCGGAAAAGGGGGAGAAACCGAAACAGACTTGATCTAAAAAGGGGAAATGAAATGAAAAAAAGAGGTAGTCAATCAATGCCCAGCCGAGCCAAAATCTCGGCGGGGGTGCATCCCAAAACGGCAGAGAACTCCTTGGAGACCTCCTCCAGCACGGCCAAGGAGAACCGCTCGTCCATAGAGCCGGGTCTCTTGCCGCAGGCGCGGGCCTTCTCCATCTTCTCCTGCAGGGATTTGTAGAGGCAAAGCATCTCACGGGGATCATGCCCCGCCAAAATACTGCGGTACCGATCCGCCATGGCCTTGGAGTTGGTACTGCCAAAGCACTTGACCTCAATGGAAGGATACTCCGCGATCACAGCCTCCGCCTCCTCACGGGAGATCAGCTCCCGCATAAACACGGTACTGGAAACGGGAACAAAGGAGGTCAAGCCGGAATCCAACCGTATCACGTACATGGGAACAGACTCTTCCGAAAGCGCACTCTCCCGCAGGACGATCTCCTCAATGCGGCAAACGCCGTTACCGCCGTATATGATCTGTTGCCCCTGCCGAAACATTGCTGCCTCACCTTCTCATGCACACGGAACCGATCGGACACTTTTTGTTCACATAGTATCCGATAAAACTTCACACTCGTATTTTAGCATGAATTTCACCAAATGTCAAGTTTTTTTCACGAAAAAATCAAGAAAACCTTTATATGGCTTGATTTTTTAACGCCTTGACAAGTCTGCGTATTCATAGTATAATGAAGAAAATACACCCATCGGGAGGTTCTTTATGAGCACTCTACATTTTCTCGGGGCGTCTATTGACGACTTTACCTTTCAAAAAAACATCAAAAAAGACACCGAAATGCGGCTGGAAGCCACGGTGAAATTTGCCGTGCGGTACAACAACGATACCAAGCAGTTTGCAGGGGACGCCATCGTCACCGTGCAGGATGCGGGCCACGAGGGGCTGTTCCGCTTGAAGTTCCACCACGTGGGAGTGTTTGCCTGCGAGGGCTTTGACCACAACGACGACGGGGAAAAGCGCCGTCTCCACATGGAAGCGGCAGGGATGCTCCAGCCTCTCTGGAACCAAACCATCACCCTCTTCTCCGCCATGGTGGGGATCCCTCCCGTGAAGCTCCCTCCCTACCGCGTGGCAGACCCCAACATCCGCACGTCCTAACTTTTTTGAAAAATATCGTCGGAAACCTATTGACAATCATGTGATTATGTGCTATACTATACCCGTAAAGCAAAGGAAGGAGCATTTATGGAACCTATTCGCATCGCCGTGGTGGGCGGAGGGCCTGCGGGCCTGTTCGCGGCCATCTTCGGGGCAGAATACGGCGGGGAAGTCACTTTGTTTGAGCAAAACCCCTTCTGCGGTAAAAAACTGAACATCACCGGCAAGGGGAGATGCAACATCACCAACCTTTGCGACTTGGAGACCTTTCTCCAAAACGTCCCTGTGAACCCGCGGTTTCTCTACCGCGCCCTTTCGGAGTTTCTGCCGGAGGATGCGGTGGCCTTCTTTGAGTCCCACGGTGTCCCCACCAAGACGGAGCGGGGCAGACGTGTCTTCCCGGTCAGCGACAAGGCGCGGGACGTCACAGATTGCCTGGTGAAGACGGCAAAGGAAGCCGGGGTACGCATCCAGAAGGGCTGCGTGAAGGATCTGCTTTTGGAAGAAGGCGCGGTGAAGGGCGTTTTGCTGGAGCAAGGCAAAAAAATGACCTTTGACCGTGTGATCTTAGCCACCGGCGGGGCATCCTACCCCCTCACCGGTTCCACCGGAGACGGCTACCGCTTTGCGGAAAAAGCGGGTCACACCCTGATCCCTGCCAAGCCCTCCCTGGTTCCCTTGGTCTCCTCCGACCCCTTCTGCAAGAAGTGCATGGGTCTTTCTCTGAAAAACGTGGGCATCTCCTTCGTGAAGGACGGCAAAGCCCTCTACAAGGAGCAGGGAGAAATGATGCTCACCCACTTCGGGGTGACGGGGCCGGTCATTCTGTCCGCCTCGGCACATTTGGGGCACAAGTACCCCGTGGAGCTGCATCTGGACATGAAGCCCGCCTTGGATCACAAAACCTTGGAGAACCGCTTGCTCCGTGAGTTTGCCGCTTCCCCGAATAAGGATCTGAGCAACTGCATGGGCGCGCTGTTACCCTCCTCCATGATCCAGCCTTTTCTGGAAAAAAGCGGCATCGACGGCACGCTGAAGGTGCATTCCGTCTCCAAGGAGACCCGTAAAAAGCTTTGCGACGCCTTGAAGGATCTGGTCATCCCCATCACCGGCACCCGCCCCATTGCGGAGGCCATCGTTACCAGCGGCGGCGTGAAGGTCACCGAGGTGGATCCCCGTACCATGGAATCCAAGCTGGTCTCCGGGCTGTTCTTCGCCGGGGAGCTGTTGGACGTGGACGCCTACACCGGCGGGTATAACCTGCAGATCGCCTACGCCACGGGAAGACTGGCAGGAGTGAGTACGGTAGGGTAAGGAAGCGATTCAATAGGAGAAAAGGATGAATGTATTTATTTTTGCAATCCTAATAGCGGTATATCTGTTTTCCTTGACGGCAATTTCCTTAAAACTCAGGGATATTCTGAAAAATCCCCATAAATATCAGGAAACGGCGCTGGAAAATAAAGCATACCAAGAAGAACGCAAGAAGAAACATTGCTGGTTTTTCAAATCGCTTTCCCATCAGTATTCATTTGTATCGTTTGCCGTTTGTCTTTTGCTCACCGTTCTTTCGGCGGCTGTTCTCTACGGCATTTTCAAACTGATTGCAGGAAACAGTACGATGATTACTCCCGGCCCCAGATTGTTGGGCGTGATTGCAATGTTTTTTCTCAATATTGATTTGGGAATGGTGATCCTGCCGCTTCATATCAAAACAACGTTCTTTGCAGTAGCTGTAAAGGATGCTTTCAACGGCAGCAGATACAGCATCTGGAAAAAGAGCTATATTACATTGTTAATTTTCTTTGCGATCACGTTCCCTCTTTACGCTCTCTCTGCAAACCACTACATTTTCTACGATCACCATGGTGTTACAGCTTCCGGTTTTTTTGAGATCACCGAAACGTATACGGCTTACGAGGATATTGAAGAAGTCAGGATCTCCATTCATCGTGACAGGCAGGGAAATGCTTCTTCCTTAAATTACGAAATCAAGCAATCCAACGGTCGTTGGCTGGAACTGAATACCACCGGATATTATAATCAAAAAGTGCTTGAAATCCATAAAATTTTAGAAACAAAAGAAAACTGCAAAGCAACCGTGGAAACACCGACACAGGAAGATATCGCATACATAGAAAACCACGTTTCCAAGGAAACGCTGGATATCGTAAAATATATCTTTGAAGGCTTCCACAGAAGCTAAGCTTCCTATGGCACCGTTATCTTGAAACGGATACTTAAGCCACGGGAAGGTTGGCAGGAGTGAGTACACAAGTAGGCGTATAACTGTATACCACCCTTAACCGCATACCGCCGACTTCAAAAACGGCTATGGCCGTTTTTGGAACTGCTGTGCAGTGAACAAGTCGGCGTATAGCTGTATACCACCCTTAACCGCGTACCGCCGACGTCAAAAACGGCTATGGCCGTTTTTGGAACTGCTGTGCGCGACCAAGTCGGCGCTGTCTCGTCAGCACACCCCCTCATTTTTCAACGAAAAAACAATAACACATACATTTCGAAAGGAAACTAAAAATGGTATTATTCGCACTTGGCTTGGTGGCAATCGTCGCCCTGTTCATTTTCTTCGGCTTCTCTATGGAGAAGTATTCCGAGTTCGGCAAGGTAAAGCAGAGACCTGTTTGGAAGCTGAACCCCAAACAGTTCATCGCATTGGCAGGGTTGATCGTCGTAGGTCTTTCCTGCGTCACCTCCGTCCCCACCGGTCATACCGGCATCGTCACCACCTTCGGTAAGGTGGAGAACTACACCTTCGAGGCAGGTGTTCACGTGAAAATGCCTTGGCAGGACGTAGTGAAGCTGGACAACCGTAACCAGAAGGGCTCTCTCACCATGACCTGCTTCTCCAGCGATATCCAGGAAGTGAGCATGATCTACTCCGTGAACTATCAGATCGAAAAGACCAACGCACAGGAGATCTACCGCTCCATCGGTACCTCCTACTACGAAACCGTTATGGTGCCCCGCATTCAGGAGGCTGTGAAGAGCGTGGTTGCTCAGTACACCGCCGATGAGCTGATCGAGAGCCGTAACGAGCTGTCCGACAAGATCATGGAGATTTTGATCAAGGATCTGGAGACCTACAACATCGTGGTGCTTTCCACCGCCGTGGAGGATATGGACTTTACCGACGCCTTCACCGCCGCCGTTGAGGCAAAGCAGGTTGCCGCACAGAACAAGCTGCAGGCGGAGATCGCTCAGGCACAGGCTACCATGGAGGCAGAGGCCGCCGCACAGCGTAAGGTCATCGAAGCACAGGCAAAGGCAGAGACCGATAAGATCAACGCCGAGGCCGAGGCCGAGGTGAAGAAGATCGAGGCGGACGCCGCAGAATACGTAGGTGAAAAGGAAGCCGAGATCAACAAGCTGTTGGCCGAATCCCTCACCCCCGAGCTGTTGGAGTTCTACCTGCTGGAGGCTTGGGACGGTAAGCTCCCCGAAACCTTCGTGGGCGAAAACGGCAACGTGATGTCCATCCTGGATCTGGCCGCCCTCCTGCAGCAACAGCAGCAGGAAACCACCCAGCCCACCGAGTAAAAGAACAAAGCACCCGGAAAGGGGATCTCTTGAAAAAAGAGATCCCCTTTAAAACTCTAAATCACCCCCGCAGAACAAAAAAATCTATTGACAATCTCCGACAATTGTGCTATACTTCAAAAAAAGGAGGTATTTTCTCATGACCGATAATTTTGAAGTAGAAAACGTCATCCCCACTCCCGAAGAGCCCCAAACTCCTCCGGTACAGCCCGTTCAGCTCCCCAACGAGAACGTTGTGGCAGGTATCGTAGGTGCATTTTTGTTCTCCCTCGCAGGCGGTATCATCTGGTTCGTGCTGTATCAGGTAGGTATCCTTGCGGCAATCAGCGGCCTCATCGGCGTTGTCTGTGCCATCAAGGGCTACGCCATCTTCGGCAAGCGTGAAAGCACCAAGGGTATTATCATTTCCACCGTGATCGCATTCATCGTGCTGGTGCTGGCTTGGTATCTCTGCCTCTCCTACGACGTGTACGATGCTTATCAGCTCTGGTACGAAGAAGGCCATGTCGATTTCACCCTCACATTCTTCGAGTCTATTGCCAACGCGCACCTGTTCCTGGAAGAGCCGGAGATCGCTTCCGCATATTTCAAGGATCTGGGTCTGGGCTTGCTGTTCTGCGTCATCGGCGCATTCAGCTACGTCAAGGCCGCCATCGGCAAAGCAAAGCGCAGCTAATTCCTTTTTTGGCAGAAAAATTTACACAAAAAAGACCGTTCACTCGAACGGTCTTTCTTTATTTACTTCTTACAGATGATACTTGCTTTCCAGATCCTCAAGTTTTACCTTCAGATCGTGAAGCTCCTTCTTTTTCTTCAGGGAAATGCGGGAGACAAAGGCCGCCAGGGCAACGGAGGCAAAGAACGCCGCCACGAACAACAAAATACGCAAAACTCTGTCGCCGCCCTCGATCTGTGTCCAAACGGAAAACATATAGATCAACGCACCGATGATCACACCGCCGCACAGCATATACAAAATGTCGGAAAGCATCTTGATCAGGCTGTATTTCTTCTCTACCTTCAAGGCCTTCTCACGAAGGATCAGGTATTCTTCTTTTGCTCTTTCTCTTTCGGATGCCATGTTTTACTCCTCCACAGTCGTTTCTTCAGATGTTTCTTCCGGCAGCTCTGCCTTCGCCGCAACGTCAAAGCTGATGAGCTTGGCATCCTCTGCCAAACGCATGACGATAACGCCTGCGGTGGGTCTGCCGTAAACCGGCACGCCGGAAGCCGCGGTACGCACGATCATACCGCCGTCGGTGATCATCATCAGGTCGTCCTCTTCCTTCACCAGGGCAATGCCGGTGAGAAGGCCGGTCTTCTCGTTTACCGCGTGGCCGCGGACACCCATACCGTAGCGCTTCTGCAGGGGGAAGGAAGCGATCTCACTGCGCTTGCCGTAGCCGCCCTCGGTGAGGGTCATCACCTTGAACTCCTCGTTGTCCTCGCCCTCGGGGATAACGCAAGCACCCACCAGGTAATCTCCCTCGCGCAGCTCCATGGCGCCTACGCCGCGAGCCTGTCTGCCCATACATCTGGCGTCAGTCTCCGCAAAACGGATGGTAGCGCCGTTGTGAGAGGCGCAGAGGATATGATCCTTGCCCCCGGTCTTATGCACAGCCAACAACAGATCGTCCTCGTCCAGATTGATGGCGAACAGACCGCTCTGTCTGCGGGATTTGTATTCAATGAGCTGAACACGCTTCATCACGCCCTTGCGGGTGATGAATACCAGGTACTCGTCCTCGGTGAACTCCTTGATGGAAAGCCCTGCGGTGATCATTTCCCCTTCGGAAAGGTTCAAAACGTTCACCAAATTGGTTCCCTTTGCGGTACGGGAGGCCTCGGGGATCTCAAAGCACCGCTTGGTATACATTCTGCCCTTGTTGGAGAACAGCAAGAGGGTATCGTGGGAATAAGCCACGAACACGTTCTTCACGAAGTCCTCTTCCTTGGTGCCCATGGCGGTAACGCCCTTGCCGCCTCTTCTCTGCGCCGCGTAGGTATCCGCGGGGAGACGCTTGATATAGCCGTCGTTGGTGACGGTAATCACGCAATCCTGCTTCTCGATCAAGTCCTCGATGAGGATCTCGTTCTCCACCTCCACGATGTCGGTGCGTCTTGCGTCACCAAAGCGGGCGGAAACGTCGTCCAGATCCTCCTTGATGATGCCGAACACTCTGGCGGGGTTGGCAAGAATATCCTTCAGGTCCTCGATCAACGCCATCAAGGCCGCCAATCTGTCCTCGATCTTCTGCTTCTCCAAGCCGGTGAGCTTACCCAGGGTCATATCCACGATGGCCTGAGCCTGAGCCTCGGAAAGGCCGAAGCGGTTCATCAAGTTCTGCTTGGCATCGGGAATGCTGGCGGAGTGACGGATGATCTGCACCACCTCGTCGATGTTATCGATGGCAATGATGTAGCCCTCCAGAATGTGGGCTTCCTTTTCTGCCTTTGCCAGCTCAAAACGGGTTCTGCGGAGGATGACCTCTTCTCTGTGGTTTACATAATGCTGCAAAACCTGCTTCAGATTCAAGATCTTGGGCTCACCCTTCACCAGCGCCAGCATATTCACCGCGCAGGTGTCCTCCATCTGGGTGTATTTATACAGCAGATTCAAAACGATCTGGGGGTTGGCATCCTTCTTGACTTCGATGACGATGCGCATACCCTTTCTGCCGGATTCGTTACGGATGTCGGAGATGCCCTCGATCTTCTTCAGCTTTACCAGGTTCACCATGTTCTCCAACAGCAGGGAACGGTTGACCTGATAGGGAAGCTCGGTAACGATGATGGAGGTTCTGCCCTTTTTCTCTTCAAAATGCGCCTTGGCACGCACCTTGATGTGACCCTTACCGGTCATATAGGCCTGGTAGATCCCCGCGGTACCGTAAATGGTGCCGTAGGTGGGGAAGTCGGGGCCCTTCACGTACTGCATCAGCTCGGGAATAGAGCATTCGGGGTTGTCCAGCAGGTACTTACAAGCCTCGCAGACCTCCTTCATGTTGTGAGGAGGCACGTTGGTAGCCATACCTACCGCGATACCCACGGAGCCGTTTACCAGCAGGTTGGGGAACCGTGCGGGAAGCACGGAGGGCTCCTTCTTGGTGTTATCGAAGTTGGGGTCGAAATCCACCACGTCTTTTTCGATATCCGCCAGCATTTCTCCGGCGATCTTGGCCATTCTTGCCTCGGTATAACGGTAAGCCGCAGGGGGGTCGCCGTCGATGTTACCGAAGTTACCGTGGCCGTCCACCAAAGGATAACGCAGAGAGAAATCCTGCGCCATACGTACCATGGTGTCGTAAACGGCAGAGTCACCGTGGGGGTGATAGCTACCCAGCACGGCACCTACCGTGGTGGCAGACTTGCGGTGAGGCTTATCGTAGGTCAGATGGTCCTCGTGCATGGCGTAAAGCACACGGCGGTGAACCGGCTTCAAGCCGTCACGCACGTCCGGCAATGCACGGGAAACGATAACCGACATGGCGTAGTCGATATACGCATTCTTGATCTCATCCTCAATGCGGATATCCTTGATATGCTGTACCTCTAAGGCACTGTAATCGTATTCTTTTTCAGCCATTGGAATTTCTCCTTCCTTATACGTCCAAATTGGTGACGTACTTGGCGTTTGCCTCGATAAAGGCGCGGCGAGGCTCTACCTTATCGCCCATCAAAACGGAGAACAATGCGTCCGCCTTGATGGCGTCGTCGATGGTGATGCGCTTCAAGGTTCTGGTCTCGGGGTTCATGGTGGTCTCCCAGAGCTGTTCCTTGTCCATCTCACCAAGACCCTTGTACCGTTCTACACGAACGTTGCCTCCCAGCTCTGCCACGTACATCTCCTTTTCCTCGTCGGAGAAGGCGTAACGCTCTGCCTTACCGCGGGAGACCTTATACAGCGGAGGCACGGCGGCGTAAATATGGCCGTTTTCCACCAAAGGCTTCATGTGGCGGAAGAAAAAGGTCAACAGCAGGGTACGGATATGGGCACCGTCCACGTCGGCATCCGCCATGATAATGATCTTACCGTAACGGAGCTTGGAAATATCGAATTCCGTGCCGATACCGCAACCCAAGGCCTGGATCAGGGGGGTGATGGAATCGGAGGAATAAATTCTGTCCAAATGGGATTTTTCAACGTTCAGGATCTTACCGCGCAGAGGGAGAATGGCCTGGAACTGGCTTTCTCTGCCGTCCTTTGCGGTACCGCCTGCGGAGTCACCCTCCACCAGGTAAAGCTCGGTATATTCCATCCGTCTTTCGTTGCAGTCTGCCAGCTTATGGGGCAGGGAAGAGGATTCCAGCAAGCCCTTTCTGCGGGTCAGCTCTCTGGCACGCTTGGCGGCCTCTCTGCCACGAGCGGCGGCAATGGCCTTTTCCACGATGATGCGGGCGGCCTGGGGGTTCTCCTCCAGGTAGGTATACAGCTTATCCGCCACAATGCCGGAAACCAAGGTACGAATCTCGGAGTTACCCAGCTTGGCCTTGGTCTGGGATTCAAACTGCGCGTCCTCCAGCTTGACGGAAACGATGGCGATGAGACCCTCCAGCACATCCTCTGCGGTGAGTCTCTCGTCGTCCTTCAAGATCTTAAACTTCTTGCCGTAGTCGTTGAGCACCTTGGCAAGGGACAGTCTGAAGCCCTGCTCGTGGGTACCGCCGTCCACGGTGTGCATATTGTTGGCAAATGACACCACGATGTTGGAATAGGTATCGTTGTACTGCAACGCTACCTCCGCCAAGGAGCCGTCCTTTTCCCCCATCATATAGATCACGTCGTTATGGAGCACGGAGCAGCCCTTCTGCTCTCCAAGATACTCTACAAAGGAACGGATACCGCCCTCAAAGCAGAAGATATCCTCGATCACTTCCTCTGCCCGCTCGTCACGGAGGCAAATGTTCACTCCCGCATTCAGGAATGCCTGCTCTCTCAGACGGGTGCGGACAACCTCCGCCTCAAACTCCACCGTCTCAAAGATCTCGGGATCGGGCCAGAAGCGTACCGTCAGACCGTGCTGATCGGTATCCCCCAGCTCGCGGAAGGCCTCTACGGTCTTGCCCTGCTCAAAAGCAATGGCGTAAGCCTTGCCGTCACGGCAGTTCACCAGCTCCACACGCTTGGAGAGAGCGTTGACTACGGAAGCACCCACGCCGTGCAGACCGCCGGCGATACGGTAACCGCCGCCGCCGAACTTACCGCCTGCGTGCAAAACGGTATAAATAACCTCCAAGGTAGGCAGACCCAGCTTGGGATGCATACCGGAAGGCACACCGCGGCCGTCATCCTTTACGGTAACGGAGCCGTCACCGTTCAAGATCACGGTGATCTGCTTGCAGTAGCCTGCCAAGGCCTCGTCGATGGAGTTATCCACGATCTCATAGATCAAGTGGTGGAGACCCTTGGAAGAAGTGGTACCGATGTACATACCCGGTCTCTTCCGTACTGCCTCCAAGCCCTCCAATACCTGGATCTGGCTGTCGTCATAGGCAGGAGCCTCTGCCTGCAGGCCTTGTTCAAGTAATTCTTCCATAGCTTTCGTTTCCTTTCAATCGGATAAACCGTTACTGCGCTTTACCACCGTCTCGGTGGAAAGCCCGCTGATATACACCCTGTCGCCATAGGCCTCCCGCACCAACACGAAGCTGCGGGGCAGGTCGGAGGCAAGGCTCACCACCTGCATATGCTTTTGGCTTTCCTTCAGAAATTCCCGGGTAGCCTCTTCGCCCGTGGCTTGATCCATGTCAAAGATCCCCACCACGTCCTCGGCGATCAAGGTCTCCCCGCCTTCCAAATGTAAAAAGGGTGTAAAGAAGGGTGTTTTCATAAAAAATCCTTTTGTTATAACCCAAGATAAATGCGATTTAAGGAATTTTTGTTGCGGAGCTTGTCAAACTCCAGCCCCAAAGGATCCTCCTCCGGGATAAATTCCTCTCGCAAGACCCTGCCGTACTGCTTTCGGATCTCCGCATACGCTTCCTTGCGGCAGGCCTCCAGCTCCCTTCGGGTCTTTAATTGCTTTTCGGTTCGGCCGGGCTTGTATAAAGCCTCCTGCTCCTCCGTTAAATATTCCATGATTACCAATTCCCCCACGCGGATCACCTTGACGGTCATTTTCACGTCCTCCTTCTTGTGCTTTCGTTTTTGACAAGAAGGAGTATACAGGAAAACTTCTTTTTTGTCATCCCGTTTTTTTCCGCAAAAAATCCCGCAAAAATCCCACTTTTTTCCGAAAGGGGAGAACAATTAGGGTACGTTTAAGGGGCGCCGCCCCTTAAGATCCCCGCCGGGGGCCCACCCCCGGACCCGGTATCGTGAGGAAGAAAGGGAAAGAGGATAATAAAGTTAAACCGTCATTCTCCACCGCGATTCAAACGTTCCTCGCCACGCCTTTTTCCACGTAGATCTTATGACAGCCCTCGTACCCGGAAAAAAGCTCCGTCTCACAGCCGGTAAGCACAACCTGCTTCCCGGTGATCTTATCCAGAATATATTCCCGTCGGCCGGTATCCAATTCGGAAAGGATGTCATCCAACAAGAACACGGGATATTCCCCCGTGAGCCGCTTGGAAAGCTCACCCTCCGCCAGCTTTAAGGACAGAACGCAGGACCGCTGCTGACCCTGAGACCCGAACATCTTACAGTTGAGCCCGTTGAGATACAGATCAAAATCATCTCTCTGGACACCGCACACCGCAAACCCCCGGCGGATCTCCTCCTCTGTCTTCGCTTCAAACAGCTCTCTGTATTTCTCTCTCAAAACCTCCGCCGTGTCCTCCTCCTTGGGGAGCACCTGGCTTTTGTACTTTAACTTCAAGACCTCCAGCCCGCCGGACATTTCCTTCTGGAACTCCGCCGCGGCAGACTCCAAATTTGTCAGATATTTAGCACGGTTCAAGGTGATCACCCCGCACAGGGTGGCCATCCGCTCGTGATATACCGCCAGCAAGGCTCTGTCCGGGTTATCCCCACGCAGTAAAGCGTTCTTCTGCATCAGCAGACGCCCATACTCGTTGAGAGACGCGGCGTACCGGGGAAAAGACTGGCAGATGGCAAGATCCAAAAACCGCCGTCTGTTTTCCGACACACCCTTCACCAGATCCAGATGGTCCGGGGTGAAGATCACCGCGCGGAACAGCCCCAAATACTCGGAAAGCTTCTGCACCTTGATCCCGCTGACAAAAAGCTCCCGCTTCTTGCCCTTTTCCAGCGCCAGAGACATCTTTTTCTCCAGCCCTCTTGCGGAAAAGATCAGCTCCGCCTTGGCCCTTGTTTCCCCCAGTCGGATCAGCTCCCGCTCCTTGCCCCCGCGGAAGGACTTCCCCGAGGCAAAATAGAACAGCGCTTCCAGCAAATTGGTCTTCCCCGAGGCGTTCTCTCCGTAGATCACGTTCACCCCCGGGGCAAAGGTCAAGGTCTCTTCACAAGCGTTTTTGAAATTGTATAAATACAGCTTCTCAATCTTCATAAGTTAATTGTATTTAAGGGGCTTTGCCCCTTAAGATCCCCAAAAGGGGGATGATCCCCCTTTACCCCGCACATTGTGAAAATGATTTATATCTTTCTTCTTTCTTCACAGTACCGGGTCCGGGGACGAGTCCCCGGCGGGGTGTGGGGTGGAACCCCACGTACAAATCTAAATCAGTCCTTCAGCTTCACGGGCAGTACCAGATACAGGTAGGTGCCGGACTCCGAGGGGTTCTTAGGCTGGATCACCATAGACATAAAGGCGGTGGACAGGGAAATCTTCAAGGTATCGTCCTTGCATGCCCGCAAAGCGTCCAGCAAATATCTGTTGTTAAATCCGATCTCCAGGTCGTCGCCGTCCTTCTCGATCCGCAGGTGGTCGTTGACCTTACCGTACTGGGTGGAGCAGGTGACGTGGAGGATATCCCCCTCAAAGCGGCAGCGCAGGGGGGTCTTCAGCTTCTCGTCCACCAACAAAGACGCACGGGAAACGGAATCCTCAAAGGCTCTTCTGTCCAAGGTCACGAAGATCTTGCTCTGGGCGGGGATGGCACGCTTGTAATCCAAGAACTCGCCCTCCAGCAGTCTGGAGAACAGCACCATATCGTCCAGCTTGAAGATCACGTACTTGGCGGTAAACTCAACCCGCAACATATCGTCGGTGTCTCTGAGCAGTCTGGAAAGCTCCAGAAGCGATTTTCCGGGTACCACAAAGGAGAAGTCGTTTTCGTTATCAAAAATGCATTCCTTCTCCTCACGGAGCGCCAGACGGTAGTTATCCAAGGCCACCGCGGTGATGGAACGGTTCTCGATGTGGAAGAACTCACCGGTGAGGATGGGTCTGGCATCAACCTGGGACACCGCAAAGCAGGTGGAGGCGATGATCTCCTTCATCAGGCTCTGGCTGATACAGAAGGCGTTGTCGCCCCCCAGGGAAGGCATATTGGGGAACGCCTCAGCGGTGAGACCGTGGACGGTAAAGTCACTCATGCCGCCGGTGATTCGCACCATGTTCTTATCGTCCGCCTCAAAGCTGATGTCACAGTCAGGGAAGTTCTTGATGATCGCGGCAACCTTCTGGGCGTTGATGATCACGGCGCCCTCTTCCTTGGGGATGACCACCCCTCTGGTACGGACACCCTTCTCCAGGTCGTAGCCGCAGACCGTCAGCACGTTCTCTTCCAAACGGAACAGCAATCCCTCCAGCGCGGGAAGGGTGCTCTTGGAGGAGGTGGCGGCAAGGGCAGGCTGGATCAGGTTCAACAGAGTCTTTTTGTCAGATAAGAATTTGATTGCCATATGGGTGTCATCCTTTCGGAAACGTATTTTTTAAGGGGGTTCCCTTTATGCGTTACGCGCGTGCGCGTAGCCTACCCTGTAACCTATCTAATAGGTACATGAATGTAGTAGTAGTAGTAGAGGGAGATGTTTTCGGTGGAAAAGTGGGAAAAAGTGGCGTGGGGCTTAGATTTTCCCGGTGGATAAGTGCTCAAACCCGGGGTGGACAAGCCTATGGGTTATGCACAATCCTCCACAAGTTATCCACATTTTTCGACGGTGGGGAATGGGGGTACGCTTAAACCTTTTTCTTTTTAGAAGAAAAAGGTTTAAGAATCCAAAAAGAAAATCTATTGCCAAAAACTGACGTTTTTGGAAGAAACTATATTTTTATTTTTCCGAAAACGGTAGTTTTCGGCATGAAATTTCTTTGAAGATTCTTAAGAAACTTTCTTTCTAAGAAAGTTTCTTAAGTTATTTTTATCCCTGCAGGATCTCCTCAATGGTATGGGCCATTTCCCGGGCGAAGATGGGATCGGAGACCACCTTTTGCTCCATGACGTTGATGGAGTTGATGATGGTGGTGTGATCCTTCCGCTTAAACAGCTCAGCGATCTGCTTTTGGGAGTAGTTGGTGGTCTTGCGCACCATATACACAGCGAAGTGTCTTGCCGAGACGATGTTGGCGGTACGCTTGTTCCCCAGAATATCCTCGGTGGAGACCATGTACTTCTTGGAGGCGTATTCCAGAACCTTCTCGAACATGGTGTCTGCGGAGGCCTTGGTCTTCAAGAACTCGCTCAAAACCAGCTCAGCGATCTTCACGGTGCATTTATCACCGGTCAAGAAGCAGTGGGCGCGGAGCTTTTTGATGGCGCCCTCGATCTGACGGATGTTGCGGGTAATGTTTTCCGCCAGGTAGTTAAGGACGGAGAAATCCAGGTCAAAGCCGAAATCCAAGGCTTTTCTGCGGAAGATCGCGGTGCGAAGCTCCAGATCCGGGGGCTGAATGTCTGCCACCAAGCCCATGGAGAATCTGCCGCGGAGACGGTCTTCCAGGTTGTCGATCCGTTCCGGCGCCACGTCGGAGGCGATGATCAGCTGCTTGTTCTGACGGAAGAGAGTCTCAAAGGTGTGGAAGAACTCCTCCTGCACACCGATCTTACCGGAGATAAACTGGATATCGTCCACCAACAGCACGTCCACACTGCGGTACTTCTCGCGGAGAGCGGCGGGGTTGTGCTGGGCAAGGGATTCGATCATGTCGATGGTGAATTCCTCACCGGTGACGTAGAGAATGGAGTATTCGGGATGATCCTCACGGAGCTTGGCCATGATGGCGTAGAGCAAATGGGTCTTACCCAAGCCGGAGGGGCCGTAGAGGTATAGCGGGTTGTTCAGATGGAAGGGGTTTTTGGCCACCGCCATGGCGGCGGTATGGGCAAGCTGATTGGATTTGCCCACGATGAAGGTTTCAAAGGTGTAGTCCGCATTGAAACGGGTCTGATAAGCGTTTTTCTGCTTCTCGGGCTCCGGCTGGGGGGCTTCCTGCTCCTTGATCTCCTCGGGGGAGATAAACTTTACGTCCACCTTGACGCCCAAAACAGAGGTGAAGGTCTCGGTAAGTACGGCGCTGTAATTAGCCTCCACAAAAAGCTTGCGGGATGCGGGGAAGGAAAGGGTGACTTCCGTGCCGGAGATCTCCACGATCTCCATTTTATCAAACCAAAGGGTGATGATGGTGGAGGCGTACTGCTTCCGTAACTCCTCCAAAACGATTGTTTTCAGCTCACGAAACTGATCCATAAACACGCTCCTTTCCACACCCGAAATTTATATATACTCAGATATAGTATTATATAATATTTTAGTATAAAAATCAAGAGAAACACGTAATTTTTTCCCCCGAAACGAAACTTTTTTGAATGTGTGCAGGGCGATATGCTTTGCAGACCTTTGTCCTAAGGTAACGACCCAAAAAAACGAAAAAACCGAAACGCAAAAATGCGTTTCGGCAATGCTTTTCGGGGGGATGGGGGTGCTTTTTCAAAAAGCATCCCCATAAAATTTCTCTCAAAGACTCTCCAACAATTCCTTCAAGTTATCCTTGGAGTATTTATAAATATTATCGCAGAAGCGGCAGGTCATCTCCATGGTCTCTTCCTCGCCGTCGATGAGTTCTTGCAGCTGCTTTTTGCCCAGAGAGATCAACGCTCTGTCGGTACGGTCGCGGGAGCAGTCACAGCGGTAGCCGCAATCGATCTCGTCAAAGATATCGAAGGGAATGCCGTCCAGATACCCTGCCAAAATGTCCTCGATGGAGGCCATCTGCAAGGCGGTGGTGATGGGAGGCATCTTCTTGGCGTTTTCCTCCAGCTTTGCGGCCACTTCCTCGTCGGCAAAGGGCAACAGCTGTACGATGATACCCCCGGCCTCCTTGCAGGAATAGTCCGTGTCCACCAAAACGCCCAGGGCGCAAAGGGTGGGCACCTGCTCAGAGAAGGCGTAATAATAAGCGATATCCTCAGCCACCTCGCCGGTCTGGATCTCGCAGGTTCCCTGCCAGGGCTCCTTGCCGCCGGCGTCCCGGATCACGGTGAGATAGCCGTCGCCGATGCATCTGCCTACGTCCAGCTTGCCGTCGGTTTCACGCAGGGGAAGGTCACACTCCGGGTTGCCGATGAGGCCGCGTACGTTGCCGCAGTAATCGGAGGAGGCCAGCACGGTACCCCCTTCTCCGTCTCCCTGAAAGCGCAGGGTAAGAGCATCTTCCTTCTCGCCCATCATACTGCCCATCAGGGAAGCCGCCAACAGAACCCGTCCTAAGGCCGCAGAAGCGGTGGGCGCGGTGTTGTGGATCTGTATTCCGCGGTTGACGATGTCTCTGCCTTCGATGATAAATGCTCTGGCAGAGCCGTCCCGGGTCATTGCACGAATAATTCTTGCCATATTTTCTTAGTTCTCCTGTGTTTTAACAGCCTGCATCTCACCCTTACTCATCCGCAGGGTAAAGGCTTCGCCCACTGCCACGTCTTCGGGGGTGCGGAGAATGGTTCCGTCCTCTTTGAGAGCCACGGAAAAGCCTCTGTCCAGAATGGCCAGCGGGTTCAGGGAGTGTAGCTTTTCTGCTTGCAGCTGTAATTTCTGCTTTTTGCGGTCGGAGGATACCACAAGGGCACGGTTCAACCGCTCCTCCAAAGAGAGGATCTGCTGTTTTCTGTCGTCAAAATAAGCTTGAGGGGAGGTCAAAACAGGGCGGGACGCCAAAAATTGCAAACGCTGGGACATCACGCTCACTCTGTTTTGCAGGGAGTTCTTCATCTTGTCCTGCACGTTGCCGAACTTCCGCCCCAATTCCACCATGTCGGGAACAGCCAGCTCCGCCGCCGCAGAAGGGGTGGGAGCCCGCAGATCCGCCACAAAATCGGAGATGGTGAAATCGATCTCGTGACCAACCGCGGAGATGATGGGGGTCTTGCAGGCGTAGATCTCTCTGGCCAAGGCCTCGTCGTTGAAGCACCAGAGATCCTCCATAGAGCCGCCCCCTCGGCCGATGATGATCACGTCGCAAAGGTTGTTGTCATCCAAAAGATGCAGCGCACGGATCAGCTCGGGAGGTGCGTTGGGGCCCTGCACCGTGGCAGGGGCAATGAGAAGCTTCGCCGCAGGAAAACGGCGGCTGGTGACGTTGATCATATCCCTGAGTGCCGCCCCGCCTGCCGCGGTGATAATACCCACGCGGAAGGGGATCTTGGGGATCTTCTTTTTGTGTAAAGGGGAAAAGAGCCCCTCTGCATCTAACTTGCGCTTCAACTGCTCAAAAGCAATGGCAAGGGCACCGATGCCGTCGGGCTCCATGGAGTCGGCGTAAAGACGGTACTGACCGTCCCGCACGAACACCGAGACTCTGCCGGTGCAGACCACCTTCATGCCCGCTTCCGGCTCAAAGTTCAGCTTTCCTTTTCCGCCGAACATGGTGGCGGGGATGGTGGATTTTTCGTCCTTCAGGGTGAAGTAAATGTGCCCGCTGGCACCGTACACCCGCACGTTGGAAAGCTCACCCTTCACCGTCACGTTGGAAAGATAGGGAGCGCCTGCAAGAAAATCCCGGATATAAGTATTCAGTTGTTCAACCGTGACCGCTCTTACGTTTTGCTCCATAAATCTCCGTTATGAATCAACCTCTGATCTTGATGATCTTGGCCAGAACGCCGTTGATAAAGGGAACGGCCTTCTCGCTGTCCAAAAGGCGCGCCAGCTCCAACGCTTCGTTTACCGCGATCTCGTCGGGAGTGGGCTCGGGCAGACAGCAAAGCTCCGCCGTTGCAAGGCGCAAAATGGCAAGGCTCACCTTGCTGATACGTTTGAGGCTCCAGTTTTCTGCCGCGTCGGAAATGCGTGCATCCACCTCGTCGATGTTGTCGATTACCGTTTCAAACAGCATTCTGGCAAACCCGCTGGTGTTCTCGCCTCTCTCCTCCACCGCGGTCTGAACGATGGTGTCCACGCTCAGCTCCGGCTGGCAGGCGTATTCATAGAGGTAACAAACTGCTTTTTCTCTCGATTCCCGTCTGGTCATACCGTAAGAATCCTTTCTGTATGTCAATCATGGTCAGTATAGCATTGATTGCGGGAAAAGTCAATTCTTTTTTTTGTTTTTGCTTTTTGGATTGTGTGTGGTATCTTTTCCGTGGCGGTATCAACCCTGCGGGTTGGCAAGGTCGAACTTATGGCGCGTAACGAGATTTTGAATAAAGTGGCCTGTCTCCCTTCGGGAACAGGGAAAAGCTTTTGATAGTTTCTCTCCATAGCTTTGACTACACAAGAAAAGAGGACAGAGAATGTAAAACACTCTCTGTCCTTTTTCTGTCGAGAAAAAAATGTGATTATGATTGGTTCATGAGTTCAATTTTGCGAAGAGAATAGCCTTGGTCGGTTTTTTGCACGGTGACGAGAATATCTGTCCAGTTTTCCTCCGGTTCAAATTCTATACCGTATCTGCAATGCCAGACGATCAGGCCTTTCTTTGAATCGGAAGAAACTTCTTTTACGAATTTGGCCCTGCCAAGCGCTCTGGGATCGATGCTATCTTCGATGACCACCAGATAATTGCCCTCCAGCCTAAAGGTGTGCGCCCAAGTTGTGGTGTGATATTGATAATTGCTGAAAACGATTCCGAAATACTTGATACTCCAGGCATCCACATCGGATTTTTTGTAGTAGTATTTGTAGAAGGTGTAGTCCAGCTCTTCCTCATAGTAATTTTCTTCCCGCTTAACGTACTCCGGTTTCGTACCGGTATACAGGAAGGCATCTGTTTCAAAGTAAATTTTTTCACAGGGACCCATGGTGCCGACGATGCGCAGAATTTCTTCCTTGCTCTGTTCCCAATCTACGGGCTTGATTTCGATCAGATTCAGTTCCTTCTGTTTCTTATACAAGTCCACGCTGGTCTTTGAAATATAATCGTAGCTATACATGGGGATGCTTTCCGCCGCCATGTAAAAATCCACCAGCATTTCTTCTATGGTATCCAATTCGTCGGCAAGGGACCTGTAGGTTTGGAACGCATGGTGAGAAGATACCAGCGTCATCAGCGCCAGCAAACGCAATCGTTCAAATTCCTCTCCGTTGGAGGGCATGATGGAACGGGCGGTGGCGTAGCAATTGTAGGATTCCTTGCAGACCGTATCTGCCTTAAAGGTAAGAGAACCGTTTTTCACGTCATCGTAATTGCCGAAGGTCTTCATAATTCCCGTGACCACGTCGAAGGTGATGGTCGCGGGCTTCATTCCGCTCAGAATGACATCTTCCACAGTAAAAGACAACAGCTCGTATGCAAGATCCTTCATCCCTTGTTGGGTTACGGCGATCATGCGGTCCGCACCTTGACCGTACAGATTCTGAACGGCAAGAGCCGCTTTGTAGGAGGGGTAACCTTTTCGCTTATTTCGATCCTTCTCGTTGACACCCAGAGAGGCGTAATAATTGTACATCGTACCCAGCATTCTCCGGTGATCGTTTACCTGATTTTCGTAAATGAAAGCGTAATTCAATACCTTGTCTGCGGCGGTCAAGCCCATACCGATCACACCGGATACGTCGCTTTCCTTCAGCAAAAAGTTTTCCGAAAGAAATTCTGCGCTTTGTCCAAGTGCTTCCGACACGTCATACAACGTTTCGTAGGAGGAAACGGCGGAATCCATTTGGGTGAAGTAGCCGAAGATCTCCTTCATGGTCTCCTGCCGCAGATGACCATCACCATCGAAGGAGGAAAGGTAGGTTTTGTTGTCTACCAAATATGCTTTGAACAGTTCTTGGTAATCGGCTTCAGCTCCGTTTTCGGAACTGACAATCCGATCGTAACGGCGATCCATAATGGTGGAGATCGTGTAATAACCCGCAACGAGGACCTCCTCTCCGAGCATCTCATCGTCTGCGCGGAAAACGATCTCGCTGAGATCCCATTTCGCCAGAGCTTTCCAGACAGGCATGGGTACGGTCATGATCTGTACCTTGCCGTCCTTGATATCCACGTGGGCATCAAAGAGGGCTAAAAGCTCCTTCATGGGGACCCAATAGATTTCGTTCTGCCAGAAGGTTTTGGAAAAATTACCTTCTACCATGATCGAGTATCCTTTTTTGACGTTTTTCAGCTTCTGGGAACACGCCTTGTAAAATTCGGGATCGTTCTTTTTCACGTACTCCAGCAGATCTCTGATACCCTCGGCGGAAAGGGTGTTTGCATATTTCACATAAAGCTTGAGAGGCTCCAGCGCAAAGTCCGAAAGACTTTTTCCCGCATAGTAACCGATCTCATAGGTTTTATCCTTGTTGATGAAGATTCGTTTGGAATAACGAACGGGTTTTTCGTAGGCGGGATCGTAAAACTCAAAAAAATCTTCGTGTTCCGTACATTCCATAAGTCCAAAGAAGGTGAGCCAATCAACGGGAACGTATACGGTACCGTCTTTGCCTTTGAGAATGTCTTTGGTATAGGTAGCCCCGTTAAAGCAAATTTCCACTTTGCTTTTGGTGTATTCAGAGCCGCTTTCTGCGATTACCGCCGGAGAACAGCTTAGGAATGTTGCCAAAAGGAGCAACCATACAACCATCTTCTTGCCCATCAGTTTGCACCTCCCAACAGGTCTTTGTATATCTCCAGCACGCCGCCGTAGCAAGCGTTGAAAAAGGTGTCGGTGATTTGAGGATACCAAATACCTTCCAGCTTGTAGAAGATAACCGTTACCTCCTCTTTTCGCGGCGAAACTTCTTTGATGGCCGCTTCAATGGCAGAATCCATCTCTTCCCGAGAAAGAGTTCCCTGCTTGTTCACGGTTTCTATCGCTTGCGTAAGGTTGGGAGCGCTGACAGACAGGGTGACCGTCACCATATCCTCTTCCTCCGGCTTTACAGACAGCACCTCAAAGGTTTGCAGGGATTCCATGACCTTCAAAAAGGCGGGAAGCTCTTCTCCCGGCAGGGTGGTTCTCGCAAAGGTTTCCGAAATCGCAGGGACCAAGATCTCTTCTGCCTCTTCCACCGTGTCAATGATATCATCTGTTGCCGGATCGTTTTTCACACAAAGGAGGATGGTGAGAATCAGTCCGATTACCAATAGCAATGCTGCTGCTCCCAAGATGATATATGTTTTCTTTTTCATCTCTGTTCCTTTCCAAATCAATGTATTTTCGGTTATGTGCACAGTTTACCACAAAAAGGGAGAAAATGCAAGGGGAGGGACGGAATATCACGCGCCGTAAGCGCATATAACTGAAAAAAGACTTTCCGAAGAAAGTCCTTTTTTGCCTTATTCGGCGTTGCCGAATGTGAAATTATTCACTCCGTGCCGCAGTGAAGTTTGGGCTATCGCCCAAGTGAAGTATTGCGCCGAGGGCGCAAAGTTAAGTTAAGTGTTCCGCATCTTATCGCGCGAAGCGCACTTCACGAGGCGTAGCCTCACTTCACGTCCGAAGGATACTTAACGTTCCGCGCAAGCGGAACACTTAGTTGAAAAAAGCACTTCTTTCGAAGTGCTTTTTTCTGGTGGAGCATAGGGGACTTGAACCCCTGACCCCAACACTGCCAGTGTTGTGCGCTCCCAACTGCGCTAATGCCCCGTGCGAGGTGTAGTATACCACACCTTGTACCTGTTTGTCAAGAGAAAATTCAGCAATATTTTTCCGCCATGTATTCGATTGCCATGCGGTAGCTGTCAAAGCCGTGACCCTGGAAGGTCTTCTCACAGCAGGGGGTGATGAAATTCACCTTGCGGTAGTCCTCACGGGATTGGGTGTTTGTGAGGTGCACCTCCGCGGTGGGAATGGCAACGGCCAAAAGAGCGTCGTGGATGGCGACGCTGGTATGGGTATAGGCGGCGGGATTGAAGACGATGGCGTCAAACTCTCCCAAAGCCTCTTGGATCTTGTCTACCAAGGCACCCTCATGGTTGGATTGGTAGCACTCGTATTCCACGCCCAGGCGGTCACAGACCTCTCCTACAAAGGAAAGAAGGGCCTTGTAATCCTGTTTGCCGTAAATTTCCGGCTCACGGATGCCTAACATATTGATGTTGGGGCCGTTTAAGATGAGGATCTTCATAAAGCTTCAGGCTTTGGGGAGAACGATCTTCCGCTTTTCCTTTTCGGATGCCTGGCGGTAGAGGGAGATCTTTCTGCCGATGGTCTGCACCGCCTCGCAGGACAATGCCACACAAAGGGCGTCGGAAACCTCTCTTGCAGTCATGGGGCAAGCCTCCAGAACGGTGAGCTTGATGATCTCGTGGGCTTCCAGAGAGTCGGAAAGGGTCTTGACCAAATTATCGGTGATGCCGTTCTTGCCCACCTGCATGATGGGAGTGAGCTGAGCGGCGATGGAGCGGAGATACGCTCTTTGTTTGGTGGTGATCATGTAAAGCTGTCCTTCCCTTACTTCAAATTCCCTGCGATGGCGAAGAGGTAGTCCTCACAGCCCTCAAAGTTGATGGAGAATTTCTTCAAGGGGATATTGCCCAGCTTGGAGACGATCTTATCGGATTCCACCACGGAGAAGGAAGGGAAATCTGCCACGCCCTTGCCGGTGCATTTGACGTAAGCCTCCTTACGGGTCCAGATCTTCATAAAGCGTTCCTTCTCGTCTGCCACGGTGGCACCGGAACGAACGTACTCGGATTCCTCCCCGGAGAAGAAACGGTCTGCCAGCATGGCGTAATCCGTTCTGCCCTCCTTGTAGCGGGGGAGATACTCCCCGTCGATGCCCACGGGGGAGTCGGAAAGAGCCACGATCATCTTGTCCCCGGTGGTGGTGACGGAGATGTACTTCTTTGCGCCGGTGATGGAGGGCTTGCCGGTGGCGCCGTAGTTCACCATGACCTCATCGGAGCCCAGATACTTGCGTACTGCCTCCAGAACGGCGGCGTGGCGCACCTCTTTATCGGGATTGTTTTCTAAAACGATACACTTCAGTGCCATATCAGTTTTCCTCGGTTTCTTGGGTTTCTTGAGTTTCTTGTTTTTTGCCAAAGGCGTCCTTGCACTTGGCGATCATATCGGGAGCGCGGTCCATGAGGGAGTTTGCGCCGTCCAAAAGCTTTTCGATGGGGTTCTGCTTGGGGGTGTAGGAATCGGGGTTCTTCAGATCCAAAAGGGTCACGTTACCCTCTGCACCGATGACCAAAAAGCCCATGGGTACGACGGAAACACCTGCACCGCTGCCGCCGGCAAACAAGGGTCTGTCGGTGGTCTTGGGGTTGCGGTCGGTACCGCCGGTGGCAAAGCCTACGCTGACCTTGGAGAAGGGAACCACCGTCACGCCGTTGGGAAGGGTCACCGGCTCGCCGATCACCGTATTCACGTCCGCTACGGAGTTGATATTTTTCAGTGCTTCCTCGATGAGCTGTTTCATGGGAGTTTCCATTATGTTGTTCCTTCCTTATCTTCGGATTCTTTTTCTAATGATTTAAAATGCTTGTACGCCTTCAACAGCCCCAGGGAGTCCATCAAGGGCTTGGCGGTGAACAACGCCATCCATACGATCCGCCAAATGCGGATGGAAAGGCAGATCTCCGCATCGATCTCGGGCTTGTCCGCCAGAAAATCGCATTCGATGCGGACGTCAACGGTCTTGGGGTTTGTTCTGGGCAGAGCCTCCGCCGCAGTGACTACAAGCCCCGCCGCGGTGCAGACTGCGCCGTATTCCATAGCGGTCTTGGCCGCATCGTCGGAAGCCACCAGCACCCGCAGGCGCAGCATCTCCAGCTTGAGATGCTTGGCAAAACGGCCCAAGATACCCAAAACCAGATCCTTAAACGCGGTGATGATGGCGGTTAAGGCAGGTTTTTCCGTATATTTTTTGGAAATTTCTTTCTTTTTTTCTTCTTTTTTGGGGGTCTGCTTCTTGGCGGGCTTCTTTTTCTTCTTCTTGGCGGGAGCTTCTTCCTCTGCTTCCTTGGCCGCGGTCAGTGAGCTGCCCAGATCCAAGGTCACGGGGCCGATGCCCACCTTCAAAAGCAAGGTCTCGCAATACCCCGCCCGCAGGGAAAGCTTGAGACTGCAAAGCAGGAAAAGCAACAGCAACAAAAGCCCTAAGATGCCCAATAAGATCCACCCGATGACGGCAAGAACCATCATGCCTGTGTCACTTCCTCGGGGGAGGTCTCCTCGGAGGCCGCTTCAGCGGGAAGCTCCTCGGGAAGGGTGAGCTGCTCCGGCACGGGAGAAGCCTCGGGGAGGTCACGGATGGACTCCAGCCCAAAGCAACGCAAGAAGGTCTCGGTGGTGCCGAAGAGCAGGGGTCTGCCGGGAGCATCCAGGAAGCCCCGCTCCGCAATCAGCCCCTTGTCACACAAAGAGGTCACGATGGATGAGCTGTCGATGCCGCGCACCATCTCGATAAAGGAGCGGGTGACGGGCTGGTGGTATGCCACGATGGCAAGCACCTCCAAAGCCGCCTTGGAAAGGGGAGGAGCCTTGCGGAGCTCCAAGGCCTTCTTCACCGTCTCTGCCACGAAGGGCTTGGTGCAAAGCTGGTAGGCGGATTCCACGCGGATCAGAGAGATGCCTCTGGCGGGATCCTCCAGGGTCTCCTCCAAGAGCTTTGCCGCCTCCTCCAATTCCTCGGGAGAAAGGGCAAGCAGCTCCCGCAGGCGCTCTGCCTCCACCGGGCCGCCGCAGGCGAACAGCACCGCTTCAAGGGATGCGATTGTTTCGTTGGGAATGGACATAGGGGGTCTCCTAAGTATAGAAGTGTTTTCAGCACGAAAATCTGCCGGCACTTAACAACTGAACATTTGCGACCTTTGGCCGCAACTTCATTGGCGAAGCCACTTCATTCTTTCACCAGGCTCAGCCACAAGGTGTCCTCGTTCTCGCGGAACACGTCCACGAAGCCGAAGCGCACCGCCTCCAAAACGGAAAGGAAGATGGCAACCACCTCACCGCGGGAATGCACGTCGGTAAACAAGGAATCAAAGGTAATGCGGGGGACTCTGCGTAACGTTTCCGTCAGCAGATCCATTTTTTCTTCTACGGTGTAGAAGCGTTCCTCCTGCAGGGTCTTGAACAGCTTGACCTCCGCCTTCTGGGCACGCTCCGCCTCCAAACGCAAGGTGATGCGGTCAAAGGCCTCCTGCAACAGGGAAACGGCGTGCTCTCTGTGGTAAGTGGGGTCGGTCTGCTCCTCCGCAGGCTTGGTGAAGCGGTCGAAATAAGTGTCCGCCTGTTTTTTTAAGTATTCTGCGGTCTGCTTGGCTCTTTGGTGCTCCAGAAGGGCATCCACCAGCACCTTACGGGGGTCTTCTCCGTCCTCGGGCATGGGCAGAAGCATTCTGCTCTTGATGAGCATCAGCTCCGCCGCCATGACGATGAACTCTCCCGCCACCTCCATGTCCAGCTTCTGCATGGAATCCAGGTAGGCGTTGTACTGGTCGCAGATCTCCGCAATGGGAATGTCAAAAATGTCGATCTTATGCTTGGAGATCAACGCCAGAAGCAGATCCAAAGGACCTTCGTACTGTTCAATTTTCAGATTGACTTCCGCCATGGGCGTTTTTTCTCCTTGAAAATGGTTAAATAAAGCTGAAAATCAATTCTCCCAGCCGCATAAAGCCGTAGCAAATGTTTTCCCGCAACCACTCGAAGGGATACCAGATCATGATATCCAGATAGTAAAACAAAGCAATGCGATCCGACAAGAAGGAGATCAGCATCAGCCCGCCGAAGATATAGCGGGTGTAATAGCGGATCTGCAGATACTTGGCGGCGGTGTTATTGGGCAGAAAGGCCACCAGCACGTTGGAGCCGTCCAGCGGGGGGATGGGGATCATGTTGAACAGAGCGAGACCCACGTTCAACAGCATCATCATATACAAGGTATAGGAAAGAGTACCCATGGGGGTGATGCCGCCGTCAAAGGCTTCCCAGAAGATCTGGAGAGGGTTGTATCCAAACTGTGCCAAAGCTCCTACGGCGATGCCGCTGACCAACGCCACCAAAAGGTTGACGGCGGGGCCTGCGATGGAGGTAAGAGCCATATCCCGCTTGGGCTTGCTCATAAGGCGGGGGTTCACCGGGACGGGCTTTGCCCAGCCGAAGCCCACTAAGAGCATCATGAGAAAGCCCACCGGATCAATGTGTGCCAAAGGGTTTAAGGTCAATCTGCCCTGAAAGTTTGCCGTGGGGTCGCCCAGCTTGTTGGCTATAAAGCCGTGGGCAAATTCATGGACGGTCAGCGCCATCACCACGCAGAACAGCTGTAAGATCAGCAGTCCCACGGTGATGTTCATGGGCAGATCGGAATACAAAAGGTTTAAAATCATGGGAGCCTCCTTTTGGGAAAAGGAGAAGAAAGCCTTACTTCAGCTTGATCATGCTCTTTTCCCAGATTGCGGGCGCTTCGTAGCCCATCATGGTCACCATGGTAGCGGCTACGTTGGCAAGACCGTACTTGCCGTCGATGCACTCGTACTTATCGGAATAGAAATTGTCGTAAATATAGCAGGGAACGGGGTTGAGGGTGTGAGAGGTCTTCGCCTTGGGAACGCCGCCCTCACCCAGCTTTGCCTCGCCGGTCTTCTTGTTGATCTCGTACATCTCGTCGGCGTTACCGTGGTCTGCGGTGATGATGGCAACACCCTTCACCTCGTCAACAGCCTTCAGAATTCTTGCCAGACAGAGGTCAAGTGCTTCCATGGAGATCTTGGTAGCGGCGAAGGAGCCGGTGTGGCCAACCATGTCGCCGTTGGGGAAGTTCACGCGGAGTACGTCAAACTCGCCGCTCTTCAGCTTCTCGATGAGCACGTCGGTGATCTCGGCGCACTTCATCCAGGGTCTCTGCTCGAAGGGAACTACGTCGGAGGGGATCTCGATGTATTCCTCCAGCTCCTCGGAGAACTTGCCGGAGCGGTTGCCGTTCCAGAAATAGGTTACGTGGCCGTACTTCTGGGTCTCGGAGATGGCCAGCTGCTTGATGCCCTTGTTCACCAGGAACTCACCCATGGTGCCGGTGATCTCGGGGGGAGAAACCAGATAGCGGGAGGGGATATGGGCATCGCCGTCGTATTCCAGCATACCTGCAAAGAGAACTGCGGGTACGCGAACGCGGTCGAACTTATCAAAGTCTGCACCTGCTTCGAAGGCCTTGGAGATCTCAATGGAACGGTCGCCGCGGAAGTTGAAGAAGATTACGGAATCGCCGTCCTCAACAGTGCCCACGGGCTTGCCGTCTGCAGCGATGACGAAGGGAGGCAGATCCTGGTCGATGGCACCGGTCTCGGCGCGGAGGGTATCGATGGCTTCCTTTGCGGAGCTAAACTGTCTGCCCTCACCCAGAACGTGGGTGCGCCAGCCCTTTTCCACCATTGCCCAGTTGGCCTCGTATCTGTCCATGGTGATCTGCATTCTGCCGCCGCCGGAGGCGATGGAAACGTCGAAGGAATCGTCACGGAGATCCGCCAGATAGTCCTCGAAGGGGAGCACGTACTCCAAAGCGGAGGTTTCGCCTACGTCTCTGCCGTCCAGCAGGATGTGGATGCGTACGGTGGAAACGCCCTCTGCCTTTGCCTGAGCAACCATTGCCTTCAGGTGGTCGATGTGAGAGTGCACGTTACCGTCGGAGAAAAGACCCAGGAAGTGGAGGGTGGAACCGTTTGCCTTTACCCCGCCGATGAGGGTCTTCCAGGAATCGGAGGCATAGATCTTGCCGCTTTCAATAGCGCCGGAAACCAGCTTTGCGCCCTGAGCGAAGACCTGGCCTGCGCCCAACGCGTTGTGGCCGACCTCGGAGTTGCCCATGTCATCGTCGGAGGGGAGGCCTACTGCGGTGCCGTGTGCCTGGAGAAGGAAACGGGGATATTTCTCGTCCAGCATGTCCAGGGTGGGGGTGTTAGCGGCGTAAACCGCGTTGCCTGCGGTACGCTGGGTGTATCCTACACCGTCCATCACAATGGTGAGAACGGGGCGTTTTTCGGTGCCGAAAATAGAGTTGCTCATGTGTATCTTCCTTTAATAGATTGATTTTCGCCTATGAAGGCATTTTTATACAGAGTCAGTATAACACATTTCTTTTGGTATTGCAATATTTTTTTGGAAATTTTTTGGGAGGAGGTGACGACACAAAAAAACAAAAAACCGAAACGCATTTCTGCGTTTCGGCAATGCTTTTCGGGGGGGATTGGGGGCGCTTTTTCAAAAAGCGGCCCCCAAACGTACCCCTTAACGTTCCATACGTTCTTCAATTACCCCTTCGCGCCCTTGGCACCGCCGAAGCCGCCGCCCATGGCGAAGACGTTGGTGTCGAAGGAATAGGTCAGCTCGCTCTGCTTGCGGGCACGCTTGGTGGCCAGGGAAAGCAGGCGATCCAACAGCACGGGGTAGGGCACTCCTGCAGGCTCCCAAAGGTAGAAGGCCAGAGAGCCGGGGATGGTGTTGATCTCGTTGAGGTATACCTTGTCCTCTGCCATATCCAGCATGAAGTCGATGCGTACCAGCCCCGAGCAACCCATGGCAAGGAAGGCCTTCACGGCCAGATCCTTGATCTCTGCCGCCACGGAGTCCTCGATCTCCGCAGGGATCTTACGCTTCAAGGAGGCCATGCCGGAGGACTTGCCTCCGTTCTTGCCGCCCTTTCCGCCGTCCATGTATTTGTCCTTGTAGGAAAGGATCTTGTCCTGCGCTACCGGCTCTTCCAGAACGGAAGCCTCTGCGCCGTCCTCGTCCCCCAAAACGGAGCAGTTGATCTCCTTCAGCTTCACCACCGCGCGCTCCAACAGCACCACGTCGGCGAAGGTAAAGGCCAGATCCAGCGCAGTAAACAGCTCTTCTCTGTCTGCCACCTTGGAAATACCCACGGAGGAGCCAAGGTTCACCGGCTTGACGATGAGGGGGTAGCCGATGGAAACTTCCGCCTTCTCCGCGATCTCCTCCATGGGAACGGAGGAACGGAAGCGCAAAGCGGGCAATACGGGAATGCCTTCCGCCGCTAAGACGGATTTCATCACGTATTTATCCATGCCCACCGCGGAGGAAAGCACGTCGCACCCTACGTAGGGCAGACCCAACGTGCCCAGGAAGCCCTGGAGATTGCCGTCCTCCACGTTGGTGCCGTGGACGATGGGGAATGCTACGTCGGGGATGGCAACGGTGTTGTCGCCGAACTTCTTGCCGGGGATGCGCACAAGGGCGGTTCTGCCGTTTTGGGGAGTAAAGGCAACCTTCACGCAGTCCTTCAGCAGGGCGGGAATGTCTCTGTAACGGTTGATCTCCCGCAGGGGAGCGCCGGTGTAAAACTCACCGGATTTGGTGATGTATACGGGGATGATCTCGTATTTTTCGGTGGGGATGCTGTTCATAGCCTGCAAAGCGGAGATCACGGAGATCTCATGCTCCACGCTTTTCCCGCCGAAAAGTACGGCAACTTGAATTTTCATGGGAATGACTCCTTTCGGTCAATAATTATCCGGCAGGTCGTTTTCCAGGAGGACGACCTTCTTTTTCTCACTGTAAAAGCCGTTCACGCGGGCAAGACCCTCCTGCAGGGTGCTGACCACGGCGATGCGCTCCTCGGGGTAGCCCGCCTCCAGCAAGCCTTTTTTAATAGGCTCTGCCTGGCGTTCGCCCACCAGCACGCAGAGGTCACAAACCCTTGCGGCGTGTCTGCCGAAGGCTTTGTTTTCTTCCTCCCAGGCACTGCCCAGCTCAACCATGCCGGGGGTGACTAAGATCTTGCAGGCGTCAAAGCGGGCAAGGGTGTCCAAGGCCGCCTTACAGCCTGCGGGGTTGGAGTTGTAAGCGTCGTCGATATAGGTGATGGGGCCGGGCAACAGCTCCATTCTGTGGGGAACGCTCTTCAGCTTCCGCATGGCGGGCACCAGGGCGGAGGGGTGGATGCCGAAGGCGTGGCACACCGCAATGGCTCCCGTGACGTTCACCACGGAATGCTCCCCGATCAAGGGCATACGGTAGCTTTGGCTTGTGCCGTCGGGGAATTCCACCGTGAAGGCGGTACCGGAAAGGGTAAGCTCCATATCCACCGCACGGTAATCACAGCCCTGGGAAAGACCGTAGGTGAGATAAGGACGGGCGGGGGGATTCTCACGGATGGCGGGGCAATCCCCGTTGACGAACAGCTTGCCCTCTGCGGGCAGAGCGTCCGCCAGCTCGTATTTGGTCTTGCGGATGTTCTCTTTGGTACGGAAGGACTCCAAGTGCTGGTTGCCCACCGCGGTGATGACGCCGTGCTTGGGGTGGACTAAGTCGCAAAGCTCCTTGATGTCTCCCACGTGACGGGCGCCCATCTCGCAAACGAAAATTTCATGGGTGGGGCGGAGATTTTCCCGCACGGTGCGTACCACGCCCATGGGGGTGTTAAAGCTCTCGGGGGTGATGAGGGTGTCAAACCCTGCGTTCAAAAGGGCGCCCAAGTAGCTCTTCACGCTGGTCTTGCCGTAAGAGCCGGTAACGCCCAAGATCAAAAGCTCGGGGCAGGCGTTCAAAATCCGTTTTGCATCGCCTATATACCAATTCCGCACCGCCTTCTCCATGGGAGCGCACAGCAGGTTGGCAAACAGCATCACCAAGGGGGAGAGCAGGAGCGCACCTACCGACAAAGCGGGAACAAACCATCCGCCGGCGGCAAAAAGCACCGTCAGCCCTGCCGCCACGGTGAGCAAACGCTTCACACGGGCGGTGAACACCAAGGGCTTCTTGGCCTTCGTCGGCTTCAAGGTCAGGCAGGAGATCCCCAAAAATACCAGGGTGACGATCTTTGCCCAGGGAAAGGGCAGGAAAGAGAACACCAAGGCGGGCACGAGAGGCAACAGACAGAACAGCTTCTCCGGTGCTTGGCGGAATCTCCGCCATTGGGAGCGGTTCTGGTAGGAATTCAACTGTAAATTGTGGGCCCAGCGAAGCAGGGCGAGCACTCCCGCGGTGAGGTATAGGATGTAAAAAAGGATGGTAAGTGCCAGATCCATGGAAAACGCTCCTTATTTGTGGAGGTGGGAAATCAAATAAAATTCTTCAGCGCCGCAATGGCAACTCCGGGCTGTTCCGCGAAGGAGAAGTGCGGGCACGGAAAAGAAACCGAGTGCTTAAATAAAATTCCTGAGCGCCGCAATGGCTACCCCGGGCTGTTCCGCAAAGGAAAAATGCCCTGCGCCGGGAATGACGAACAATCCCGCGTCCTGCATCCTTCTTTCCATGATCTTCGCCATGTAAAGAGGGGTGGCGGTGTCCTTCTCCCCCCAAACCAAAAGGGTGGGGGCGGAAATGGAGGGAAGCAGGGGGGTGAGGTCGGTGTTCACCGATTTGGAGAGCACCTGCTTCATCATGGGGGAGGCGTTTTTGTAATCTGCACTGCCCTTGCCCGCTTGGTATCTCTTTTTGATCTCCGGGAAGGGGGTCAACAGCCATTTGCACAGCTTGTAGGTATACACCTTGGCGTAGTAATCCACCCCCCGCTTGGGCTTTAAGCCTGCGGCGTCGAAGAAGATCATCTTCTCGATGGTATAGGGGAGATCCTTCTTTGCCCCCAAGGTGATGGCGATGCGCCCGCCGAAGGAATGTACCGCAAGGATCACTTTTTTTGCCCCGATGGCAGAGATCAATTCCGTCACCAGGGAAGCGTATTCCTCCACGCCCCAAGGGGTGGGAGGCTCTTCACTGCCGCCAAATCCGGGGAGATCCGGGGCGACGGTGAAATATTTTTCCCCCGCGGCGGTAAGCAGCCCGCCGAAGGCGGAGCCGGTAGAGCCCCAGCCGTGCAAAAACACCACGGCGGTGTCACGGGGATGGTCTTCTCCGTAATATCTGCAGTTGATCTTGACCCCGCAAAGGGAAAGGCGATCCATAAAAAGACTCCTCTTTGAAAAGTGGTTACGGTAACAGTATATGTCCGAAGGGTGTTAACGGGGCAGGATCAGATTGATGGCGTGATGGATCACCGTGAGGGTGGGATCCTTGAGAGAGATGATCTCCCCGTCCAAATTCATGTCCAGCGGGGTATCCGCACGGAATTCCACGGTTTTTACGGTTTTGTGAAGCATCTTGCTTGCCATCTTCTCAAAATATTCCCCCTTGCGGTAGGGACCCAGCAGACCCGGGAACTGGGTGCGGGGGATGGCCTCGATCATGATCAGATTTAAAAGCCCGTCGGAAAGAGAGCTTTCGGGAGAGCAGTGGTAGCCCCCGCCGTAATACTCGCCGTTGGCAACCAGGGCGAAGAGGTATTCGTCTTTGTTCGGGGTCTTCATGGGCTTGCCGTCCCCGTAAACGTCGAACTTGTGCCCCAAATGTCCCAAGAACTGACGTACCAGTGCCATGTTGTAGGCCATGGAGCCGCCCATCATGGGGATGCGGCGGAAGGATTGCATTCTGCGGCACACCGCGGCGTCAAAGCCTGCGCTTGCCACGTTGATGCACACGTATTCCTTGCCCTCCTCGTCGGTGACACGGATCAGGTCAATGGGAGTGACTGTGCCGTTCATCATGTCCCGCACGGAACGGAAGCTGCTTTCCGGGATGGTAAAGGAGCGGATAAAATCGTTCCCCGAGCCGGTGGGGATCACCCCCAGAGACACCTTGGGGTTCCCTGCGGCGTAAACACCGCGGACGACCTCGTTCAGGGTGCCGTCGCCTCCGCAGGCGTAGACCCGCACGTCCCCTTCCAGATCGGGCAGGGTACGGGTGAGGTACGCGGTGGCATCTCCGGCGCAGGAGGTGCGGTAGATGGTGACTTCTCCCGTTACGGCGTTCTGCTCGCGGGCAGAATTGATCGCTTTTTCGATGGCTTCGGAACGGTCCGCCTTCCCCGCGGCGGGGTTGACGATAAAGATATGATGTGTCATGGAGTGTGCGCCTCCCTTACGTTTACATAGTTATATGTAGAATACCACAAAGGAAGGGGAGTTGTCAAGAGAGGGGAGGAAGAAGTATAGAAAAAAGCTGCGGGGACGGTGTTGCACGCCGCCTTCTGCCGAAAATCCCATTTCCTTCTTGACAATCCCGCATAAAACGGGTATACTCCTAACGAGTTATTCAAAAGGAGGGATTCCCATGGGAAAGGGTAAGGCGCTTGTGGCCATGAGCGGCGGTGTGGACAGTGCCGTCACGGCGTATTTGTTAAAGCAAGAGGGCTACGACTGCATCGGCGTGACCATGCAGCTTTGGGGCAATGAGCGTACCGACGACGCCAAGGCGATCTGTGACCTGCTGGGGATGCCCTTTATCTCCCTTGACCGCAGGGAGGCGTTCGCCCGGTGCGTGGTGGAGCCTTTCATACAGTCCTACTGCCGTGGGGAGACCCCAAACCCCTGCATCCTTTGCAACCGATACTTGAAGTTCGGGGAATTGTGGAATGCCTTAGAGGAGCTGGGCGCAGACTTCTTAGCCACGGGACATTACGCCCGTATTGAAGAAAATCGGCTGAAAAAAGCCAAAGACCCCGCCAAGGATCAAAGCTACGTGCTGTATAATCTTTCCGAAGAACAGCTCTCCCGTGTGAAGTTCCCCTTGGGGGATTACACCAAGGAAGAGGTGCGGGCAATTGCCGCGGAGCAGGGCTTTCAAAATGCCAAAAGCGGTGACAGTCAGGACATCTGCTTTATCCCCGACGGAGATTACGCCGGATTTATCACAAGCCGTCTGGGGGACGTGTTCCCCGCCGGGGAGTTTGTGGATCGGGCAGGGAAGTGCATGGGAACGCACAAGGGCATCATCCACTACACCGTGGGCCAGAGAAAGGGGCTGGGGCTTGCCCTGCCGGAGCCTCATTACGTTTGCAAAAAGGACGCAAAAAACAACCGCGTGGTGCTTTGCACCGCGGGAGAATTGCCTGTGGAATCCCTGTTTGTGAAGGATTTTCATTGGATTTACGGCATCCCCGCAGAACCCGTCCGCGCTACGGTGCGCACCCGCTACCACCAAAAAGAAACGGCCGCCACCCTGATCCCCGTGGGGGAGGGTGCGGAGATCCGTTTTGATACCCCCACCGCCGTTTCCGCCCCCGGGCAATCCGCCGTTGCTTACGCAGAGGATACCGTTTTGGGCGGAGGGGAAATTTCAGTTTGACGGAGGGCTACATATGGAGGTTTTTCTTTCTACCTTACAGCAGATGAGCGTTCTGATGGCGTTCATTCTCATCGGATACGTGGTCTCCCGCCTGGGTGCCGTTCCCGCCTCGGGGGCGAGTGTGCTTTCCAAGATGGAAAACAACGTGTTCATCCCCGCCTTGGTGCTTTCCACCTTCTGGAAGGGCTTTACCCCGGAGAGCTTTGGCAGTGCCTGGACCTTCCTGGCAGGGGGCTCCGTGGTAATCGGGCTTTCCATCCCCGCCGCCATTCTGCTTGCCAAGCTTTGCGCTAAGGACGATTACACCCGCAAGATCTACACCTACGGCTTGTCCTTCTCCAACTTCGGCTTTATGGGCAACGCGGTGGTGCTGGCCTTGTTCCCCGGGGTGTTCGGGAATTATCTGGTGTTCGTTTTGCCTCTTTGGGTGATGATCTATCTGTGGGGCGTGCCCGCTTTGCTGATCCCCGGGAAGGAAGGGGAAAAGAAATCCCTCCTCTCCTCTCTGAAACGGCTGGTGAACCCCATGTTCGCCGCCATGCTGGTGGGCATGATCTTAGGCCTTACGGGCGTCCCCCTGCCGGACTTCGTGGGGGCGGGGCTGGATTCCCTGGGAGGCTGTATGTCCCCCGTGGCCATGCTGCTGACGGGTATGACCGTTTCCTCCCTGGATCTGAAGAAGACCTTCACGGACAAGTCGGTGTATCTGGCCTCCTTTATCCGCTTGCTGGCCTTCCCCGCGGTGTTCATGGCACTTTTGTGGGTGTTGCCTCTGCCTGCGGATATCTCCCTCTGCGTGCTGTGCGCCGTGGCCATGCCCTTGGGGCTCAGCCCCGTGGTCATTCCCGCCGCCTACGGGCAGGATACCTCCGCCGCCGCAGGCATGGCGTTGATCTCCCACCTGCTTTCCGTGGCAACCATCCCCTTGGTCTTCTGGGTGTATAGCTTGATAGGGTAAAGGGTTTCAAAGAAAACAAAGAGCTCCGAAAGGGGCTCTTTTTGTTTTTGGGGGGAGCGCTTAAGAACCTTTCTTACAAGAAAGGTTCTTAAGAATCTCCAAAGAAATTCAATGCCGAAAACTGTCGTTTTCGGGAGCAAGTCGGCGAACAGCCTTCATCTGTTCATTGCGGCATACCGCTGACGTCAAAAACGATAAATCGTTTTTGGAACCTTGGGATAAAAAGGATGAAAAACAAACCTCGTCTCCCGCATGGCAGACGAACCAAAAAAGCACTTACGGCGAAACGTCCGTAAGTGCTTTTTCTCTTTTCATATCCCGCCGTTCACGTCCAGCACCGCGCCGGTGATGTAGGACGCTTTGTCGGATGCTAAGAACACCAGTGCTTCCGCAACCTCCTCGGGGGTGCCGAAGCGATCAAGGGGAATGGACGCCATGAGATCCTCCGCTTCCTCTACGGTCAAGCGGTCGTTCATGGGAGTCCTGATCACCCCGGGGCAGACGCAGTTCACCCGCACTCCTGCGGGGCCTACTTCCTTGGCCAAGGCTTTGGTCAGCCCGATGAGAGCCGCCTTGGTGACGGAATAATCCACCTCACAGCTTCCCCCCGTCTCCCCGAACATGGAGGACACGTTCAGGATACAGCCCTCTCCCCGGGAGAGCATCCCTTTCACCAGTCTGCGGGAAAGGATGAGGGGCGCGTACAGATTCACGTTGTAAAGCTGTTTTGCCTGCTCCTCGGTGACCAAGTCAAACAAGGCGAACAGATCCACCGCCGCGTTGTTCACCAGAACGTCGGTCTCCGGGAAGGCGGCCGCCAAGGCTTCCACCTGAGCGGAGTCGGCAAGATCCGCCTTGTAAAGCACGGCGTTTTCCCAAGCATCGGCGTAAGCCTTCACTGCTTCCTCGTTTTTGTTGTAATGCAGGATCACGCGGTAGCCCTCTCTGTGGAAGGCTTTTGCCGCCGCTCTGCCGATGCCTCCGGAGGCACCTGTAATGAGGACTGTTTTCATAAAATTAGTCTCCGTCAACGGAATTTCTCGATGGCTTCCACCGCCAAGCGGTCGCAACGCTCGTTGTAGGGGTGGCCTGCGTGGCCCTTGATCCAGCGGAAGGTGACTTGGTGGCGGTCAAGCTGGGCTTGCAATCGTTCCCAAAGGTCGCGGTTCAAGGCGGGGGAGCCGTCTGCCTTGCGCCAGTTTCGCTTCTGCCAATTCTCCAGCCATTTCTTCTGGATGGCGTCCACCAGGTACTTGGAGTCGCTGGTGAGGGTCACGGCGCAGGGCTCCTTTAAGGCTTCCAGCCCCACGATGGCCGCCATCAGCTCCATGCGGTTGTTGGTGGTCTCCTTGTCGCCGCCGGAAAGCTCTTTTTCCGTTGTTCCGTATTTCAGCACCGCGCCGTAGCCACCCGGGCCGGGGTTGCCGCTGCAGGCGCCGTCTGTGTAGAGTTCGATTTCTTTCATAAGGTATAAGGTCTTAAGAACCTTTTTCGTGAAAAAGGTTCTTAAGAATCTCCAAAAAGCTTTTATTGCCGAAAACTACCGTTTTCGGGAGTTTTTTAATATTTTTTCTTCACAATACCGGGTCCGGGGGCGGGCCCCCGGCGGGGATCATAAGGGGCGGCGCCCCTTAACGTTCCTTACTTCTCGCCGAGCTTCTGCATCCGCACGTCACTGCCGGTGAAGAGCAGCACGCGGAACTCCCCCAAAAGGCGGGAGAGGACACGTTCCCCGTAGGTCTTTTCCAGCTGGGGGCGGTTCAGATTGGTATTGATCACCGTGGGCTTGCCCTCCATGAGGCGGGTGTTCAAAAGGTTAAAGAAGGTTGCCGCGGTGTACTGAGAGCCGCATTCCGCACCCAAGTCGTCGATGAGCAGGAGATCGCACTCCCCGTATTTTTCCGTGTCGGGAGCGTTTTCTCTGGCAAAGCGGGCGGCTTCGTAGGTGTCGAACAGCTTCTGGGAGGTCTCGTAGATCACCTTGTAGCCCTTTGCGGCCACGCCGCCGGCGATGGCGGCGGAAAGGTGGGTCTTTCCAAGCCCCGTCTTGCCCAAGAACAAAAGGGGCTGAGAGGTGGGGGTGAAGGTCTGCACGTATTCCTTGCAGATGGAAAGCACCTTCTCCATGCGGGTGAGATCCTCACCGGTGTAATACTTCAAGGAGAAGTTGTCAAAGGTCTTGTCGATCAGCCCCTTGCCCAAGCCTGCGGAGGCGTAGGCGGAAAGGGTGAGCTGCTTCTTCACGCACACACAAAGAGAGCCCTTGGTGTAGCCGCTGTCGGAGCAGACGGGGCACTGATACACGGGTGCATCCTCGTTTTCACGGTAGCCGTGGGCAACAAGCACCTGCTTGCGGCGCTCCTGCAGCTCCAGGTTTTCCTGCTCCAAACGGGCAAGTCCCTCCTTGTCCCCTGCAATGGCAAACCCTACCAAAGCGGGGCCGTAGGCGGCAAGCTTGCGGTCGATCTCCCCAAGGGCGGGGATCTCCTTGCAAAGGGCCATGGTGCGGGCTTCTGCCTTGGCTTCTGCCTCGGCACGCTGTTTATCCTTGATATGTAATGCTTGTGTGACGGTCATAACAAACTCCTTCAGTTTGATTTAGCCTTCAAAACCGATCATAAATGATCATAGTATCCGTTTTTCAATCGGGCTTTAGCCTTCAAATCCGGCCTTCAGAGCCGCGTCGAAGAAGGCGTCGCTGTCTCCGTAGGAGGCGTCGGAGGATTTCTCCGCCTTGGCCTTGGCATCGCCGATCTCGATGTCCTCCGGGGTGGTGAAGCCGCACTCGTACCAGCGCTTCAGCATGGCGTTCATGTAGGCCAGGTTCACCTTGTGGAGGTTGTCCACCGTCTTCTCGTAGGCCAGGGAGATCAGCTCGAAGGGCAGACACCACTCCTCCAGCCAATGGGCGAAGAAATCCTTCTCCTTGGCGGAAAGGGCACGCTCTCCGAAGCCCAGCATGGTGCGCAGACGGGTGGAATCCGCGTTCCGCTTTTCCATGACGATCATGTATTGCTCAAACTTCTCGTAGGTATCGATGCCCTCCTTCTCGTACATGGAGAGGGCGGTTTTCATTAAGTATTGCATGGAGGTCTTGCCCTTGGACTTGCAGTATTCCGCGATGCCTCCGATGACCTCGGCGGGCAGCCCCACGTAGTTGTACAGATACAGCAGGGAGGAAAGCTCGTTTTTGTTTAAGATCCCCGCTCCGAAGGTCTCTGCCACCAGATCGGTGCAGGAGCGGAAGGCGGTGTCCTCCTCCATGTAGGAGGCGATGGTCTGGCTGTCGTAGGACTTGAACAGAGAGGTGGAGGGAGGAACCGCTTTTTGAGGAACGGAGGTATCCTCCTCAAAGATCCCCGCCCCGCGCCAGAAGGCAATGGCGGCATCTGCATCGGCAGGGGTGATGCCCAGCTGCTGTGCCAGCTCGGGGGAGGAGCATTCTTTTTTTGCATACAGATAGAGAAGCACCTTCAGCTCGGTGGCGGAGGCGTTCTTCACTCTGGGGAGCACCTCCATGGGCAGGAGGATCAGGTTGTCGGATGGCGTTTTGATCTTCATATTTGCAAAATCCTTTACGAGATGATGCCCACGGGGGTCACCGTCAGCTTCATGCGGTTCTTGGCGGAATGCTGGCCGCCGATCTCCATGCTGTACTCCACGTCCAGACAGCCGCCCTTGGGGGTGAGTCCGTTTTCCAAACGGGTGGTGAGGATGGTGATCTGCATGGGGAAATACCCGGTGTTGTAGATGCAGGCGTGCATCTTGCCCTCCTCAAAGATCATGTGGGTGTTGATCTGCCCCACACGGTTGACGGAAACAATCCCGTCCTTCATAGCGGTGAGGGTGGTGACGGTTTGATCCATCCCCGTCAGCTCCGGCTCGGTGTATTCGATCTTGATGCCGTCGCGGGAGTTGCGGCAGGTGCCGTTTACCTTGTAGCGGATGGTCTCGGGCTCGCCCTCGGCGGTATCGTAGCGGTAGTTGGTGATCTCAACGGAAACGTTCATAAATAGGTTCCTTCAATAAGTTTCGATATCGGTGCGCAAAACCTCTCCGTCCAAGGGACGCCCCAGGAAGGTGGCGGCGTTTTGGCGGAAGGCTGCGGGGTCGTCGGAGGTAAAGAAGAGGTCTTTTCCCGTTCCTGCTTCGGAGGAGAGGGAACGAACCTTTTCCGCCATGGTTTTTGCCGCTTCCTCACCGGCAGAAACCTGCACGGGGGCGGGAAGCACCTTGGCGATCACCCCGGAAAGCAGGGGGAAATGGGTACAGCCCAGGATCATGGCGTCGGGAGCGAAGTCCTCGTAGGGCTGTAAATACCGTCTTGTGATCTCCAAGGCGGCGATGTCCTCGGGAGAGGTAAAGCCGTTTTCCGCCAGCGGCACGAACATGGGGCAGGCAACGGAGCGTACTTCAATAGCGGGATTAATGGCGTGAATTGCTTTTTCATATGCGCCGGAGGCTACCGTAGCGGCGGTGCCCAGCACCAGGATCTTCCCGCTTTTTTGGGAAGCGATCTCTGCGGCGCGGCGGGCGGCGGGCTCCACCACCCCCACGAAGGGCAGGGGGAAGGTTTTTTCCAGCAGATCCAGTGCGTTGGAGGACACCGTACCGCAGGCAACCAGCACCGCTTCTACCCTTTGGGAGAGCAAGAACCGCACGTCCTGCAGGGCAAAACGGCAGATGACCTCCCCGGATTTGGTGCCGTAGGGCACCCGGGCGTTGTCGCCGAAATAGATCAGATCGTGGGTGGGCAACAGCTCCCGCAGGGCGCGGTAGCCGGTGAGTCCGCCCAAGCCGGAATCAAAAATACCGATACGCATAAATGAATAGATCTCCTTTGGATAAGGATATGTTTGGCTCACAGCAACGCCGCAAGCAGCGGTATGGTCACGATGCAAAGCAGATTGGAAAGCAAAATAGCGTCCGCGGCGGTGTGCTTGCCCGCCGTTTCGTTCTCGGGGAGATAGATCTCCGAGAAATTCTGCACCACTGCCGCGGTGGGGCAGCAGCAAAGCAGGAACAGCGTGGCGTTGAAATAGGTGTCAAAGGGCAACAGCTTCAGGCAGACCAGCGTCAGCAGGGGCATGCAAACCAGCTTGCCCAAGCAGGAAAACCAGGCGTATTTGTCCGTGACGATCCTGCGGAAGGGGGTTGCCGCCAGCCGCATTCCCAGGGCGATCATGCAAAGGGGAGTGGACATTTTTCCCGCCAGAGAGACGGTGGTATCCAAGGCCTCCGGGAGCTTCACGCCCATAAGGAACAGAGGGAACGCTACGTAGAAGGCCAGCATGGCGGGGTTGAGGAGAAGCCCTTTCAGGCGGATGTGCTTCTTCTCCCCGGTCATTAAGAACAGGCCCGCCGTCCACGCCAAAAGGTTCATAGAGAGGGCAAACACCGCAGACAAAGCCACGGCAACCGGGGCAACCTCCGCGGGAAGCAACGCCTCCAAAAGGGGGATGCCGATAAAGCCCACGTTGCCGAACACCGAGGCGGCGCCGGAAACCCGTCGGCAGGTCTCCTTGCGATCCCCGGGAAGCAGGCACACCACACCCAAAACCGCAAGCTGTGCTCCCGTGCAAAGCAGGAAGAACCAGCCCATTTTGGAAAGCAGGGCGGGGGTGCAATCGGCGGACAAAAAGGCGTAGACCTCCAAGCAGGGCTGGCAGAGATACACCAGCACCTTGGAAAAGGGTGCGATCTGGCTTGGGGAGAGGGTCTTGCATTTTACAAACAGGAACCCCGGGATGGCATAGGCCATCATGGAAAGCACCTTGATCGCGGTATCAAGAACGTTCATAAAATCAATAATACATGGGATAGATCATGGTGGCGCAGATAGCGAACAGCGCCGTTGCGGCGATGAGAACGGATTTGCCGCCGATCAGGAGCTTGCCCGTAACGGTGGCGGGGTCTGCCTGCTCCATTTTCTTCAGCAGGACGCCTAAGAAGACAGCACCCGTCAGCAGAGTGGGCACCAGATAGCGGTAGTCCATGGAGCAGAAATGGGGATAGGAGAAGCAGAATGGCACGTAGGTCATCAGCATGGTGACCCAATAGAACAGAATGAACAGGCAGGGAAGTCTGCCAAATCCCATTTTTTCGGTGAACTGCTCCTCTGTCTGACGGCGGAACACCTGCCAAATGCAGTACGCCGCGCCGATCAGGGTGGCGATGACGATGATCACGTTCATCCAGAACAGCAAATTGGAGGAAGCATCGTAAACGTGGTAGTCCTTCCAGCGGGAATATTCCCCGAACATGGACATTTTCAGAACGGCCAAGGGGATGCAGTGCTCAAAATATTCCGCCCCCTGGGTACCTGCCCGCATGGGGTAGACGCCGAAATCCTTCAAGGACTCCCAGTCGAAGAACCGCTCTGTCACGGTATAGCCGCCAAGGTATTGATCCGCCTTGGTGGAAAGCTTGGGCACGTAGGTGAGGGGGGTATCGTACAGCAGGAAGTTCCGCACCTGCCAGCCGATGCCCAAGGGGATGCAGATCACCCCGAAGAGGGCAAACTGGGCGATCAGGGTTCCTCTGCCCTTCCAGTCTCTTTCCGTTACCAGCTTGTGCAGGAACAGCATTGCCACGGCGGGAGCCACCACGCCGGTGGCAAGCTTGGCGAACATAGAGCATCCGATGCACAACGCCAGCATGGCGATGCCGAAGAAGGAAGGCTTTTTGTGCCATTCCAAGGCCGCCCAAACCGCAAGGAACACAAACATCACGCTGAGGCAGTCGTTGTTGATGCTTCCCGAGAACAGATAGAAGGTGGGGTGGAAGGCCAAAACCGTCATGGGCAGGAACAGCGCCGTCCCTGTGAAGCCGAAGAGCTTCATAATGCGGTAGGAGGCGTACAGCGTCACCATGGAATAGAACAGGGTGAGGATCTGCAGGTTCTGAATGGCGACCTCAAAGGAGATGCCGATATCCTCCTGGAAGGAGATAAAGTTCGCACAAATAATATGATGCAGCGGGGGATGGTAGAATTGGCTCTTGCCGATGACGTCAAAATTGGGGATCCCCTCTTCCATGATATACCGAATATACCCGGTGTGTCCGTAATTGCCCAATTTGTTGAAGTTGGAAACGTCGTGCTGGTTGGTGGTGATGCCGATCTCCAGGGTATACACCAAGCGGGCTACCAAGGCCATGACGAAGAGAATGGCGATGAGCTTCTCCTCGGAGAGGGTACCCGTCTGACGGAAGTACATCACCAGACAGCAGCAAACAAAGGCGCAGAAAAGCACCATATACTTGAACATACTGTCCCAGATCTCCTCACCCGCTTCCTTCAGCGCGGCGTTTTCCTCCAGGACGTTTGCCCCCCAAAGCCCCAAGGTAAAGCAGGCGGCAAGCAACAGCAGAATGCAGAAGGTGCCGCATTCCAGCAGGCTTTTTTTATTCTCTTCCGGCGTGCGACAGCTTTTCGGTCCCAAAAAAGGTATCTTCAAGGCAGTTTCCCCCAAGTTAATCATCTTCGTTCCTTATTGTATCAAAGCCCGTTCGGTTTGTCAAGACCAAGTCGGCGCAAAACAAAGCTTTATGCACAGCTTTGTACCGCCGACATCGAAAACGGCAGAGCCGTTTTCCCGGCATTGGGATCAAGGGATTGGGGCGCAAAGCTTTAAAATGCACTTAGCTTTATCCCGCCGACATCAAAAACGGCAGAGCCGTTTTCCCGGCATTGGGATCAAGGGGTTGGGGCGCAAAGCTGTGAATTATACCCGGCTTTATCCCGCCGACATCGAAAACGGCAGAGCCGTTTTCCCGGCATTGGGATCAAGGGATTGGGGCGCAAAGCTTTAAAATGCACTTAGCTTTATCCCGCCGACATCAAAAACGGCGTTGCCGTTTTTGGAGCCTTGAGAGCAAAGCGCCTTCCCGCTATGCGTCCCCGGAAAAGTCTTTTGGGATTGTGTGTGAATTTTCCCCGTTTCGTCTTGACAAGGGGGTAAAAATGGGATAAAATATAACGGTAAGAAACTTTATTGCGAAGACTGCGAGGAAATCGTATGTATCAGAACTATACTGTAAAGAATCTTCCCCGTGTTTTGGAGCGCCGTGACCTTCCCTTTGCAGGGGAGACCGTGGTGGCCATCGGAAACTTTGACGGGATGCATATCGGACATCGGGCACTTTTGGCCCGTCTTGCGGAAGAGGGCAAGGCGAGAAACGCCGCTCCCTTGGTATTTACTTTTACGGAAAACCCCATGGTGCTGTATTTCGGCGCCAAGTATCTCTGCGGGGATGCAGACCGTATGGAGGCTCTTGCCGACCTGGGCGTGGAGGCCGTTTACCGCGGGGAATACGCCTATCTGCGGGATTTCACCTGCGAGGAATTCGTGCGGGACTTTTTGATCGCAAAGCTTCATTGCGTTTGCACCGTGGTGGGCAGTGATTTCCGCTTCGGCAAAGGACGCATGGGCTCTCCCGAGACCATGAAGGAGCTGATGGAGCGCTACGGCGGCAGCTGTGTGATCCTGCCTGCGGTGGAAAGAGACGGCAAGAAGGTCTCCTCCAACTATATCCGCCGCCTTTTGGGCGAGGGCAAGCTGGAGCGGGTGGAGGAGCTTTTGGGCAGACCCTATTCCGCCATCCTCACCGTCCGCGAGGGGCGGAAGCTGGGCAGAACCATCGGATGCCCCACCATCAATCAGCTTCCCGGAGAGGATCGGATGCTTCCCAAATTCGGGGCGTATCTTTCCGTGGCGGAGTTCCTGCAGGACGGAAAGCCGGTGCGGTTCTACGGCTTGACCAACGTGGGGGTAAAGCCCACCGTTTCCTCGGAATCCAAGCCGGTGTTTGAGACCCATATTCTGGATTTTGACGGGGATCTCTACGGTGTGCAGGTGAAGATCACCCTGCTTCGCTTCTTGCGTAAAGAGCGTTGCTTTGGTTCCGTGGAGGAACTGAAGGCGCAGATCAACGAGGATATCGCCGAAGTGCGAAAGGAACTTGGAAGATGAGTAAAAAACTGCTTTGCACCCTGCTGGCGTGCCTGCTGCTTCTCCCCGTTTTGCTTTTGAGCGTGGGAGCGGAGCCGAAGACGGTGCCCTTGTTTGCGGCAAACAATTCCGCCGTGGCCTATTGCATCGATACGGAGCAGATCCTGTATGAAAATAAGGCGGAAGAGGTACACGCCCCCGGCGTTACCGCCAAGCTGATGGCCTTGATGGTGGCTTACGACCTGCTGGAGAACACCGGGCGGAAGCTTTCCGAGAAGATCACCATCAACGGAAGCTGGGTGCGGGACACCTATATCCCCGGCGACAGAAGCAGCCCTTATCTGGGGCTGACCCAAGGGGATGAATGCTCCCTGGAGTATTTGTTCGCCTGCTCTTTGGTCTCCAACGCCAACGATGCCTGTGCCGCCTTGGTGGGGTACTGCACGGAAGAGCTGATGATGGCCACCCGTGAGGACTTCCTGGAGCGGATGAACAAGAAGGCGGAAGAGCTGGGCATGAAGAACACCCTCTACGCCGATACCATCGGCTTCGGCGGATTGGGGCAGACCACCGCGAGCGACGTGGTGAAGCTGGCAAAAGCCTTCTATCTTTATAACGATCTGGTTCAGCTTGCGGACAGAGATGCCTACCGCGGGGCGGGAAGCACCATCCGTAACAAGAACTATCTGGAATGCGACTACCTGATGAAGGGCTACCTCATGGAGGAGGCCGTGGGTCTGATCGCAGGACATTCCACCAACCAGGGCGGGTATCACCTGGTCACCTTTACGGAAAAAGAGGGCATCGCCTATGCCTACGTGGTGATGGGGGGCAGCCGTGAGCGCCAGGAGGAGGATGGCTCCCGCTGGTTTGACGACGGCAACGCCTACGACGATATGCACGGCCTGGTTCCCTACGTGCTGGACTCCTTCGGGTATCAGAAGCTTTGCTCCGGCAAGGGAGAGAAGGACGTGACCTTCTTGGCAGACCTTCGCCTGGGGGGCGGCGCGGAGGAGGGGATCCTTCGCCTGGTTCCCGAGAAGACCGTGGAGCTGATGGTGGCCAACCCCAACGGCGCCGAGATCGAAATCGTTCTCACCTATGACGAACGGATCTACGAAGCGGAAAAAGCAGGGAAGACCTACATGACCGTGGATGCTCCCGTCAAGCAGGGGGAGGTGCTGGGCACCGCATCCTTCGTGCTGGAGGGCAAGACCCTTGCCACCGTAAATATGCTGGCGGAGAAGTCCGTGGAGGTGAATACCCTCCTTTCCGCCAAGAACCATTTGTTCTCCTTCCTCTTCGAAGGCCCTATGGGAAACATCATCAAATGGGTGCTGATCATCATCATCGCCTGGGCGGCACTGGCCTTGCTGTTCTGGGTGATCCGACAGATCTTCCGCTTGGTGGTTTGGGGCAACGGCAAAAAGGACAAGCCCGAAAAGGAAGACAAAACGGAAAAACCGGAAAATATGAACAAAATGTGAATTTTTCACAAAAATAAAAAACGCTATTGAAAAGCGGGATTTGTTGTGGTAATATATCCCGTAGTCTGCAAATTTCGTAAAATAGAAAGGTATTTGATCGTATGAGCATTTTGCAATATATCATTGGTGGTTTGATTCTGGCGACGGCTGTTGTATTGATCTTCCTGGTCAGCAAGCAGCAGGGCAAGAGAAAGGGTCTGGAGAACGTTATTTCCGGCCAGTCCTCTTCCAACTCCTATCTGAACCGTACCGAGGCCGCTAAGAAGGGCAAGAGATTTGAGAGCTGGACCGTTTACTGTGCAGTTCTGTTCGGCGTTCTGGTAATCGCGCTGTACACCGTTACCGCTATCTCCAAGAACGTAAGCAAGAACAACACTTCTTCCACCTCTTCCGCAACCTCCTCCGCTACCTCTTCCACCGTTTCCAACATCTCTGTGGATACTTCCTCCGAGACCTCCGCAGATGTTTCCGTTGAGGAGTCCGTTGCAGAGTCTTCCGAGGCTGCTGAGTAATTTTCCATAAGGCAAAGCAAAAGAGACCGCAAGGTCTCTTTTTTGTTGTTTTTGGGGGGCTACGGACACGTGGTGGGTTTGGTGCGAACAAGGGGACACGTATTTAACCTGTCCGTGATTGTGGGGGGACTCGTTGTTCGCCTGTTTTGTGTTCCTCCTTCCCCTCACAATAGGTTTCTTTGGGGATTATTAAGACCCTTTCTTTTTCGAAAGAAAGGGTCTTGATCGTTCTCTATTCCTATACCTCCACCGTCTCCGCAGGCTTTGCCACGGCCAGAGAGGCGGCACCCTCCAAACGGCGGGCGGATTCCTCGTAAGCCATCTCCGGGGTGTTGTTCTCCTCGGACAAGTGGGCTAAGACGATGCGCTGTGTGCCGTAGCGCACCAAATGGGGCAGCAGTGCGGCGCAATCGAAGTTGGAAAGATGGCCGTACGGGCCCAAGATCCGTTTTTTGAGAGGGAAGGGGTAGGGCCCCGCCTTCAAGCGCTCCACGTCGTGGTTGGATTCGATGACGATCCGCTTGCATCCCGACATGGCACGCAAGATCTCCGAGGAAAGATGGCCGATGTCGGTGAAATAGGCCATGATCTCTCCCGCAAGCTCCATGCGGAAGCCTACGGAGGCGCAGGCATCGTGAGGGGTGCGCACGGTGTAGATGCGGGTGTCCTCCAGGCAGGTGAGGGTTCCCGGCTCGTTGGGCTTCAGGAAGGGGAACGCCGAGGGGGCGGCGGCAAGAATGCCGTCAAAGCACCCGGTGGGGGCGTAGATGTCCATGCCGTAACGGCGGGATAAGGTCTCCAAGCCCTTGATGTGATCGGAATGCTCGTGGGTCACGAACACGGCGCGGATCTGCTCCGGAGCAATGCCCACCTGCTTCACCGCAGCTTCGATCCGCTTGGCGGAAACTCCTGCGTCGATGAGAAACACGTCGTTTCCGTTTTTGATCAGACAGCAATTCCCCTTGGAGGAGGAAAAAAGCTGATAAACTTCTGCGGGCATGGGTTTATTCCAGCACGCCTTCGGGAGTCACTGCGGAGGCACCGTAGGGACGGATGCGCAGCAGCATGCAGGCGTTCTTGCCGAATACGTTGTTGATGGCATCCCGGTAGGCTTCCACCTTGTCCGTGGGAACGTAGGCCTGGATGGTGCCCGCAAAGCCGCCGCCGTGCACACGGCAGACAGCGCCGAACCGCTGGGAAAGGGCCAGGGCCAGGGAAATGCCCTGCTCGGACACGTTGCGGGTGGTGTATACGTTCTGCAAGAATTCAAAGGAGGATCTGCCGGAGGCGGTAACCAGGCGGAAGAAGGTGTCTGCGTCCCCGCTCTTCAAGGCGGCGCGCTGGGCCTCCACACGCTTGTTTTCGTCAAAATAATGGATGGCGCGGAGAATGGCTCTGTCCCCTACGTTGGCGCGCATATAGCTGATGCGGGAGAGGAATTCCTCCTCGTCACATTCGCGGAGCACCTTCTTGCCCATCAAGGCGGCGCAGGCGTGCATTTCCTTGGGAACGGCGGCGTAGTCGTCGGTGAGGTCTACGTGGTTGCCACCGGTGTTCACGATGCAGAAGGTGTAGCCCGCCTTCTCGGGGTCAAGGGAAAGCTTTTCCGTCTTGGGGGCTTTGGGGTTCTCAAAATCGATATACAGGAAGCCGCCGCAGGCACAAGCCGCCTGATCCATCAGACCGCAGGGCTTGCCGAAGTATACGTTCTCGGCGTACTGTCCCGCCAGGGCAAGCTCCATGGGAGGAACCTTGCCGTCGTTGTAAAGCTGGGAAATGATGCGGGCGCACATCACCTCAAAGGCGGCGGAGGAGGAAAGACCGCTTCCCGTCAGCACGTCGCTGGAGGTGCAGGCGTCAAAACCGCCAAAGGCGTAGCCCTTCTTGGCAAAGGCGTCGCAAACCCCGGTGACCAGTGCGGAGGAAGAGCCCTTGCGCACCTTCTTGGGGTTGGGATCGGAGCAATCCACCGTATCCTCGGGGTAGCCCTCGCTCTTCAGACGGACGGTCATCCCCTCGGTCTTGGCGGCCACGGCGATGATGTCGATGTCCACGGAGGCGGCAAGAACACAGCCGTTGTTGTGGTCGGTGTGGTTGCCGGAGATCTCCGTTCTGCCGGGAACGGAGAACAGCATACCCTCCCGGTCGCCGTAACGCTCCAAAAACTCGCCGATCAGCTTGGCGTAGCGGCGGCGGGGACGGACGGTATCGTGATAAAGGGCTTCAAAGGTTTTATCAAAGCTGCCGTTTTCTACGGCAGAGAGAATGGCGGAAATCAGCATGTTTTGCCTCCCTGATTGTTTTTCGGGATGTATTATATCATAAGAGGAAGGAAAATGCAAGAGTTTTTCCATGGGAATCGCGGCTCATTGGTTTCGATAGGAACCTCATCCCCCCGAAATCTGCAAGCTACCCACCCCAACACGTCATCCTGAGCGAGCGAATGACGGAGATGTACCGCATGCCGTGCCATGCGCAACATGCCTTCGCGCCACGCGAAATTTTTTTCAAATTTTTCCTTTTTTCTCTTGACAAAGGGGTTCATTTGTGATAGTATACTATACTGCATTATCATCCATAACTATGCTAAAATTAAGATGGGTTCAAATCGGCAGGCGACAGAAAACCGTTTTTTCTCATGTTTTGTGGCATAAAGTACAAGGGGTGGTATATGCGCAAAAAGCAGACGGCTACATATAGAAATATATGGCGCAAAATTCAGCAAATATTTCCAAATAGTGAAAAAAGAAATGGAGTGAATGATCGGTATGGTACATGAACAGACTCTGGGTAAAACCAAGAGAATGTCTTTCTCCAAAATTGAGGAAGTCATTGAAATGCCGAACCTGATCGAGGTTCAGAAAAAGTCTTTTGACGATTTCGTGACCAAGGAGATCGGGCAGGTTTTGAAGGACATTTCCCCGATGACGGACTATTCCGGCAATCTGGTGATCGAGTTTATCGATTACACACTGAGCGACCCGCCCAAGTACACCATCGCGGAGTGCAAGGAGCGTGACCTCAACTACGCTTCCCCCTTCCGTGTGACGGTGAGACTGACCAACCGTTCCACCGGCGAGGTGAAGGAGCAGGAAATCTACATGGGCGATTTCCCCATTATGACCGATTCCGGCACCTTTGTGATCAACGGTGCGGAGCGTGTCGTCGTGTCTCAGATCGTCCGTTCTCCCGGTATCTATTATGAGATGACCGGGGATAAATCCGGCAACAAGCTGTTTACCTCCACGGTAATTCCTTACCGCGGTGCTTGGCTGGAGTACGAGACCGATTCCTCCAATATTTTCTATGTCCGTATCGACAAGAACCGTAAGATGCCCATTACGGTGCTTTTGCGCGCCTTCGGATGCGGCACCAACGAGCAGATCCTTGCCAAGTTCGGCGACGAGCCCTTGCTGAAGGCATCCTTCGAGAAGGATCCCATCCCCGCAGAGGTAGAGCGTCTGATCCAGGCAGGTGTCATGACCGATCCCACCGAGGAGGCTCTCAAGGAGATCTATAAGAAGCTCCGTCCCGGCGAGCCCCCCATTCTGGAGTCTGCTCAGATCCTGATCAACAACCTGTTCTTCGACGAGAAGAGATACGATATCTCCGCCGTGGGTAGATATAAGTTTAATAAGAAGCTTGCTCTCGGCCGCCGTTTGATCGGCCACACCCTGGCGGAGGACGCTGTTTCCCCCGTTACCGGCGAGGTGATCTACGAGGCAGGCAGAAAGCTCAGCCGCGCAGAGGCTGAGAACCTTGAGCGTGCCGGTGTTTGCGAAATCACCATCCTGGTTGAGGAAGAGGAAGGCGTTAACACCCCCGTAAAGGTATTTACCAACCGCATGGTCTCCGCTTCCGGCATCCTTGCCGCCGCAGGCCTTTCCATCACCGACGAGGAGCTGGGTCTGGACGAGACCGTTTCTCTGGACGTTCTGCTTTCCATCGTGAAGGAGGTTGGCATCTCCGACGTTGAGGCCTTGAAGAAGGCTATCAATAATAAGAAGAAGGAGCTGATCCCCGGTACCGTTACCGTGGAGGACGTTCTGGCTTCCGTGAACTATCTGTTGGGTCTCTCCCACGGCGTGGGCGTTACCGACGATATCGACCACCTGGGCAACCGCCGTATCCGCGCGGTAGGCGAATTGCTGCTGAACCAGCTTCGCATCGGCTTCTCCCGTATGGATAAGATCGTTAAGGAGAAGATGACCACCCAGGACATCGACACCATCACTCCCCAGTCTTTGATCAACATCCGTCCCATCGTTTCCGCCATCCGTGACTTCTTCGGTTCTTCTCCCTTGTCTCAGTTTATGGACCAGTCCAACCCCTTGGCGGAGCTGACCCACAAGAGAAGAATTTCCGCGTTGGGTCCCGGCGGTCTGTCCCGTGACAGAGCGTCCTTCGAGGTGCGTGACGTTCACTATACCCATTACGGCAGAATGTGTCCCATTGAGACCCCCGAAGGTCCCAACATCGGTCTGATCTCCTCTCTGGCTTGCTACGCAAAGGTAAACCGCTTCGGCTTTATCGAGGCTCCTTACCGCGTGGTAAAGAACGGCGTGGTTACCAAGGACGTGGTTTACATCTCCGCAGACGTGGAGGACGAGTACGTTGTTGCTACCGCCAACGAGCCCATCGATGAGAACGGCCATTTCGTAAACCGTAAGGTAGTAGGCAGACATCTGGACGAGATCGGCGAGTTTGAGGCAAGCCGTATCGATCTGATGGACGTTTCTCCCAAGATGGTGGTCTCCGTTGCCACCGCAATGATCCCCTTCCTTGAAAACGACGATAACACCCGTGCGCTGATGGGCTCCAACATGCAGAAGCAGGCTGTGCCGCTGATGATGACGGACGCTCCCATCGTAGGTACCGGTATGGAGTACCGTGCCGCATACGACTCCGGCGTTCTGGTGATCTGTAAGAGAAGCGGTTACGTGGAATCCGTCTCCTCCGACGAGATCGTGATCCGTACCGACGAGGGTAAGAGCGATCTTTACACCCTCACCAAGTTCAAGAGAAGCAACGCAGGCACCTGCGTGAACCAGCGTCCCGTGGTCAGCAAGGGCGACTACGTCAAGCAGGGCGACGTCCTGGCTGACGGTCCCGCTACCAAGGACGGCGAGGTTGCTCTCGGTAAGAACGCCCTCATCGGCTTTATGACCTGGGAGGGTTATAACTACGAGGACGCAGTTCTGCTGAACGAGCGTCTGGTTCGTGACGACGTTTATACCTCTATTCATATCGAAGAATACTATTGCGAATCCCGCGATACCAAGCTTGGGCCGGAAGAGATCACCCGCCAGCTTCCCAACGTGGCAGATGAAGCGCTCCGCGACCTGGATGCAGACGGTATCATCCGTATCGGTTCCGAGGTACACTCCGGCGACATCCTGGTCGGTAAGGTTACCCCCAAGGGTGAGACCGAGCTGACCGCAGAGGAGAGACTGCTGCGCGCCATCTTCGGCGAGAAGGCAAGAGAAGTCCGCGACACCTCTCTGAAGCTGCCCCACGGCGAATCCGGTATCATCGTGGACGTTAAGGTATTCTCCCGCGACGATTGCGACGTTCTGTCTCCCGGCGTGATCCAGTGTGTCCGCGTTTACGTGGCACAGAAGAGAAAGATCTCCGTAGGTGACAAGATGGCGGGCCGTCACGGTAACAAGGGTGTTATTTCCCGCATCCTGCCCCCCGAGGATATGCCCTTCCTTCCCGACGGCACTCCTCTGGATATCGTATTGAACCCCTTGGGCGTACCTTCCCGTATGAACATCGGTCAGGTGCTTGAGGTTCACTTGGGTATGGCCGCCCGCAAGATGGGCTGTAAGGTCATGACCCCCGTCTTCGACGGCGCAAACGAGAAGGACATTCAGGAATGGCTCAAGGAAGCCGGCTGCAGCGAAAACGGTAAGACCGTGCTGTACGACGGCCGTACCGGTCAGCCCTTCGACAACCCCGTAACCGTGGGCGTTATGTACTTCTTGAAGCTCCACCACTTGGTAGACGATAAGATCCACGCCCGTTCCACCGGTCCTTACTCTCTGGTAACCCAGCAGCCCTTGGGCGGTAAAGCTCAGTTCGGCGGCCAGCGTTTCGGTGAGATGGAGGTTTGGGCTTTGGAGGCATACGGCGCCGCTTACACCCTGCAGGAGATCCTGACGGTGAAGTCCGACGACGTGAAGGGCCGTGTGAAGGCTTACGAGGCAATCGTAAAGGGCCTGAACATCCCCACTCCCGGCGTGCCCGCATCCTTTAAGGTGCTGGTGAAGGAGCTGCAGTCTCTGGGTCTGGACGTTCGCGTCCGCGACAAGAACGGTGAGGAGATCCCCATGAAGGATTACACCGACGACGACGGTCCCGATGAAAAGAAATTCTCCGATGCAGAGCTTGGCGCAAGCGTTCTGGATTCCGAAGACGGTCTGGTCTACGAGGATGAGAACAGCGTACACGCAGGGCTCTCCGAAGATGAGATCGCCGAGGCGGATTCCGAAGAGGAAGAATACGTCTACGACGAGAACGAAAACGATTATATCGATTAAAGAAAGGAGTCGAAAACTATGGAACAGACTAACAACATGGAATTCGAGTCCATTCAAATCGGACTTGCATCCCCGGAAATGATCCGCTCCTGGTCTTACGGCGAGGTTAAGAAGCCCGAGACCATCAACTACCGTACCTTGAAGCCCGAACGCGACGGCTTGTTCTGCGAGCGTATCTTCGGGCCTACCAAGGACTGGGAATGTCATTGCGGTAAGTATAAGAGAGGCGCCCGCTATAAGGGCAAGGTCTGCGAGAAGTGCGGCGTAGAGATCACCACCGCTAAGGTGCGCCGTGAGCGTATGGGCCACGTAGAGCTGGCGGCTCCCGTTTCCCATATCTGGTACTTCCGTGCCATCCCCTCCCGTATGGGTCTTCTGCTGAACATCTCTCCCAAGCTGCTTGAGAAGGTTCTGTATTTTGCCCAGTATATCGTTACCGATCCCGGTGAGACCCCCCTTGCCAAGTATCAGCTCCTGAACGAACAGCAGTACAGAGAGTACCGCGAGAAGTACGAGGACGATTTTAAGGCAGGCATGGGCGCCGAGGCTATCGAGCTGCTCCTCTCCGAGCTGGACTTGGAAGAGGAAGCGGCAAGACTGAAGAAGGAGCTGATGACCGCTCAGGGTCAGCGCAAGGTGCGTGATATCAAGCGCCTTGAGGTTGTGGAGGCCTTCCGTACCTCCGGCAACAAGCCCGAGTGGATGATCCTCCACGCTCTTCCCGTCATTCCCCCCGAGCTGCGTCCTATGGTTCAGCTGGACGGCGGCAGATTTGCTACCTCCGACCTGAACGATCTGTACCGCAGAGTTATCAACCGTAACAACCGTCTGCTGAAGCTCCAGGAGCTTCAGGC
>JAGBXS010000023.1 GCA_017629175.1 Clostridia bacterium | reverse complement strand
GGATTCCTCGTAGACGGAGGGGTAGGAGGAGGAAGAAACGGCGTTCTTGTCGCTCCGTCTGCCAAACACCTGAAGCTCATCCACCCCCGCCCAAATCGTGACGGGGAAGGAGAACGCCACGTAGCGTGCCTTGACGGCTGTTTGCAGAGTCAATTCGCCGCGGCTGATGTTGGGTTTCTCTGCGGCCGAGAGGGGGATCTCCCCTACGCGGTGCCAATGGACGCCATCCTCCGAGAGGACCACGCTCACGGCGGGGGGCGCGTGTACCGCCCATTCCGCTATGTCGCAGAAGCTGATGGTCAGCTTTTCCACCGCGGAAAGATGCTCCAGGTCGAAAATGATCCTACGCCCGTCTCCCTGGCAGAATTTGAAAAACATTCCGTTGTGGATGTTATGATCGTAAGAGAAAGCACCGTCGGTCATCACCTTGGAGGTAATGGGCGTGTTGTCGGCATAGCATTCCTTGGAAACCGAGCCGGACACAGCGATCTGGCAGGTCTTTCCTGCAACAAGGTTCACGGATTCCTCCGAGGGAGTCTTCCAAGGCGTGGCACCCGTCTCCAGCTTGACCGGAGGATAAACGCTCTCTACCGCCTCTTTTCTGTGGGCGTACACCGAGATCTCCCCCAGGAAATGCAACGCATCCTCCACGGTGTGGAGGGTGATCTCCAAATAGCGGGCGCCGAAGGTCTTGCCCACCGAGAAGATAAAGCTCTTGTACCCCTCTTCATACCGAGGTGCGCCGTAAATTCTTCCCAAATCGGTTTTCTTCCCCTTCTCATCCACCGCCGCAAAATCAAAGGCCGCGGGATGGTAGATCTCCATGCTCTTTTTCGCCAGGGAGACGATCTCGATGGAAGAAATATCCCCCGCGTATTCCTTCAGATCCAGCTTGACGGTAACGTCACTGCCCCCGTCAAAGCCCACCCAACAGCCCTGCTCCAAAAGGGTCTGAAATGCTCCGTCGGTCAGCAGCTTCCCATTCGTATCGGGATATTTTTCGCTGACGGCACCCTCAATGGTGTAGCTTGCGTCCTTGGAAATGCAAACCTTTGGCAGATCGGTATTGATAACGCCCTCTCCCTTGACGGGAGTGACCGTTCCCAATTGTCGGTATGCCTCCTCCACGGCCTCTCCGTACTGCACCGCCTCCTCCAACTCGGTAAAGGCGGTCACGGTGAGCTCCTCCAGGAAGATCCAGGAGGCATTCCCGGTCACCGTAAAGCGGATATAGCGGGCGGAGATCTCCTCCTCAAGCTTCAGCTCTCCATAGCTGAGGGAGTTCATCAGGCTTTCGTTGACAGAGGTCAGCTGTCCCAGCTCCGTCCACGTGGAGTTGTCGGAGGAGCAGGCCACGGCAAAGCCGAGAGAAGAGCTGATCCCCGCGCTGTTTGCCAGATAGTAGCTGGCGGAAAAGGTATGGATGCCGCTTTGAAGCTTCTTCAGGTCAATCACGACCTCCAACTTTCTCGTGGCAAAGCCCGCCAGCTCGGAATTGCTGTAAGAATGCACCTCCCCGGAGGTGCCGTTGGTCAGCTCGGCTTGATAAGCATCGGAATACTGCTCCGCCGCCTCCACGCTGACGGTATAGGACTTGCCCAAAGAGACGGCATAGTCCCCCATCACGGGAACGTACTCCCCGGAGGTCTCGGAGGATTCCTCGGCGGAGCTCTCAGCGGACTCGTCGGGAACACTTTCCGTGCCCGGAACGCTTTCCCCGCCTTGGGGCTTGGAAGGGGTGCACCCTGCCGCCCAAAGAGCGGTGAACAGCAATAGCATCGCCAATAGCAAAGAAACGGTTCTTTTCATACTCTTCTGCCTCGTTATCGTTATTCTTACCCCTATTTTACCACAGCGCCTGCCGTTTTGCAACAGAAAAACCGCTGTCGTTTCGATTTTTGCCTGCTCGGACACTACGCCGCATTTTTCTTTGAAGCGCCTTTCGACGCCAAGCCTTCGCCCTTTTTCCCGCCTTCTTGACAGACGGGCGGATCTATGGTAAAATACAGACAGAAAACAACGTTTTTGGAGGTTCTCCCTATGAAGAAGTCCCTTTTGGCCTTGTTATGTCTGCTCTCCTTGGCATTGGCTTGCGGCTGTGCCGAGGGCGGAACCGAATCCCCTTCACTGCCCGAGTCGGGAAGCACGGCACAATCCACGGAAGAAACCCTGCCCCAGGACGTTTCCTCTGCCCCCGAGGAGATCTCCCTCCCCCTTGAGGAGTCCTTCCAGGCTCCCTCCGAGGAAGACAGCAGCGAGGACAACTCCAACGAAGAGCCCCCCGAAGAAAGCAGTGAGGACAGTTCCCACGAGGAGCCTCCGTCTGAATCATCCGAAGAAAGCGAGGACAGCTCCGACGAAGAGCCCCCCGAAGAAAGCAGCGAAGACAGCTCCGACGAGGAGCCTCCTGCAGAATCATCCGAAGAAAGTGAGGACGAGCCTGTGTACGACATTGGTGACGCAGAATTCATCCCCTCCGGCTATTTGATCTACAACGGCGCGGCCTACAACCAGGTTCGTTACAACGACGACGCGGCAAAGAAATACGCCGACGTTTACGCCGCCTACAAAAAGATGTTCCCCGCGCTTGGCATCCACGTGATCAATATGCCCGCCTCGGTGATCAGCATCGCCAACCCTGCAGTGCGGGACATGACCGTGGATCAGCGGGAGGTGCTGGACCAAATGGAATCCCACATTTACGGAGACGTGAACTTCGTGAATCTCGGTGAGATCTTTGAACAGCACCGCGGGGAATACCTCTTCTTTAAAAGCGATTACCACTGGACTCAGTTGGGCGCCTACTACGCCTATCAAGAGTTTGCAAAATCCGTCGGTCTCACCCCCACACCTCTTTCCGCCTTCGCCACGGAGGTGCTTACCGACAGCTTCCACGGCCACACCAACGATTACGCCAACGACTCCCGCATCGATTCCTTCCTGGATACCATCCACCTGTACTGGCCCACCAAGGAGCACACCATGGCGGTGTATCTTTCCGACATGAGCCTCTATCGAGTGTATAACAGCACCATTCAGCCCTCTATTAAAAACTATTCCTGCTACTTAACGGGAGATCAAGCTTACTCCGAGATCAACGTTCCCGAAAATGATCAGGATAAGACCGTGCTGGTGATCAAGGAATCCTCCGCCAACGCCTTCGTGCCCTTCCTGACGGAGCATTACGGCAACATCATCGTTATCGATCCCCGCCACGTCATGCTGGATGTGAAGAAGATCGTGGAGGAAAAGGGCGTGGACGATATCATTTTCTTCGCCACCGCCTCCACCTGCACCAGAGATGCTTATTGTAACTATTACAAGCGGCTCATCGGGAAATGATTCTTAAGGAGGAATTTCTTTGGCTAAAAAATGCATCTATTGCGGCATGACTTTGGAGGACAACCCCGAGGTCTGTCCTATCTGCGGAACCCCCGTAAACGCGAAGATTGGCGACCTGCCCGTGTCCTTTTTGGCTTTGGGAGCGCAAGCCCGCCGCAAACGGTGGAGAAGGGTGCTCCTCATCGCAGTGATCGCGGCCTTGATCTGCCTGCCCTTCGGATGGAGCAGATTCGCCGGTGAGGAGGCTGCCTCCGTTCCCGCGGAGCAGTGGGGCGACCACCTGTTTTTGGACGGACGGAACGCAGGTGTCTGCAAGCAGCTATTGGGCAAGGTAGAGCTGTTCTTCGTGTTTGTGGAGGACGTGAAAAGCGACTGGACGCCCGAGGAAAAAGCCGCCGTCACAGAGCAGTTGCAGGATGAGATCTCCGCTCTGAAAGCAGAAGCACTGAACTTCGGGGTAACCTTGGAGATCAATCCTTACTATACCAATTTGCAGCTGTTAGGCGCCGCAGAGCATACCGATTATCCTACTTGGCCGGAGCAATACGCCAAGGAGCAAGGGCACGACTCCCTTGCGGCCATGCAAAGAAACCGCGGTTCTCTTTCCACCGAATTTTCCGCACCGGTGATATTTCTGTTTGACTGCTCCGGCAGATCCTATGCGTATTCGGGAACCACTGTGGAGGACGCGGAGTATGCTGTGCTGTTTGAAATCGAGGCATTCCGCCACGAGCTGTTCCATCTTTACGGCGCGGAGGATTACTACTACCATCAGCTGACGAAAAGCAAGGCTAACATCCATCTGTCGGGAAGCATTATGAACGACGGCGAAAAAACCGACGATCTCACCGCCTACGTCATCGGCTGGAAGGATACCCTCACCGAAAATGCAACCTCCTTCCTGGAGGCCACCGCCAAGCTCACCTACGCCGAGCTGATAGCGGCACAAACGGAGGATCAGTTCACCGGAACGGGCACCATTGAATACGACACCGGAGAAGTGTACAACGGTGATCTTGTGGACGGCATTCCCCAAGGGCAGGGAACCCTTACCTACCCCGACGGCTCGATATACCAAGGCGCCTTTGAATCCGGCTATTTCCACGGAAAAGGAACCTATACCGATGCCACCTACGGATACAGCTACACGGGGGATTTCCGCTACAACCTGTTCCACGGGCAGGGGGAATTGACCTATGAAAACGGCGACGTGTACGTGGGCGAATTCCGAGACGATTGGTGCCACGGGCAGGGTGTGTACACCTTTGCCGACGGCTCTACCTATAAAGGCTCTTTTGAAGAAGACAAATTCCACGGCTACGGCGTTTTTGTAGACGTGACCTACGGCTACCGCTACGAGGGTGAGTTTGTCAACGATCTGTTCGAGGGCAAGGGCACCTTGACCTTCGACGACGGCGACGTGTACGTGGGCGAGTTCAAGAACGATCTGTTCAACGGGCAAGGAACCTACACCTTCGCCGACGGCAGAGTATACGAGGGAAGGTTCAAGGACGACAAATTCCACGGCCAAGGCACCATGACCTATCCCGACGGCACCGTAGAAAGCGGCAGATGGTTCGACGGTAAATTTGCAGAGTAAAAAATATCTCCCCGAGGGAAGCTCATCAGCTCCTTCGGGGAGATTTTCTTTTTAATCCACGCGGTTGCGTTTTTCTCCTGCGGAGAAGGCGCGGATGTTCTCCGCCACCTCCAAAAGAAGTCTGGCGCGGGCTTCTTGTGCCGCCCAGCCGATGTGGGGGGTAACAAAGCAATTCTTGGCGGTGCGGTAGGGACACTGCAAGGGCATAGGCTCCCCCTCCAGCACGTCGATGCCCGCCCCGGCGATGACGCCGTTGTTCAGCGCCTCTGCAAGGGCTTGCTCCTCCACCACGGCACCCCGGGAGGTATTCACCAGGAAGGCGGTGGGCTTCATCATGGCCAGCTCTTCCCTGCCGATGAGCCCCTTGGTCTGCTCCGTCAAGGGGCAATGGAAGGTGAGGAAATCGGAACGGCGAAGCACCTCTTCCAGGGAAGCGAATTCCGCCAGCCCGTCCTCCGTGTTCGTGCGGGTATGCACCAAGATCTTCATGCCGAAGGCGTTGCCAATCTGCGCCACCTTCTTTCCGATGCCGCCGTAGCCGATGATGCCCAGGGTCTTCCCTGCCAACTCGTGAATGGGCCAGGAAAGGTAGGTATAGCGGGTGGAGGCGCACCAAACCCCGTCACGGACGGAGGCTTGGTATTTGTTCAAGGAGACGGCAAACTGCAGGAAGAAGCCGAAAACCAGCTGTGCCACCGCGTCGGTGGAGTATCCGGGCACGTTGCAGACTGCCACGCCCCGCTCCCTTGCGGTGACCAGATCGATGTTGTTGTACCCCGTGGCAAGGAGACAGATGCACTTCAGCTTTGGGCAGGCGTCAAAAAACGCCTTGTCCACCACGGTTTTGTTTAGGATCAAAACCTCCGCATCCGCCGCCGCGGCGCGCATTTCCGTTTTGTCGTAGGACTCGCAGTACACCACCTCCCCCAAAGCGTCAAAGGGGGTGAGATCCATATCTCCCACCGTCACGGTGGTGCGTTCTAAGAAAACGATCTTCATAAAGACTCCTATATTACGAGAGAACCCCTTTTTGTAAAAAGCGGTTCTCTCGTGCTCTTTCCGTAAAAACTTTTCCTTACAATCAAATTGCGTCGCTTGCCCGGATTCATTCCGGGCAAAAAGACTCCGATAAAGGTTTTTCTCCCAGCGGTAGCGCAGGAGAAAAATTTGCAACTTGTTGCAAACCCCGTTAGGGGCCCGCGCCCCGCGGAAGGGGCGCGTACCACCCGAAAAATGTATTTTTCGGGTTAGAGCGAAGCGACTCAGTCTCCGAGAGATTTTTTAGCGGTAGACACGACCTTTTCGTCGTAGCAGGAGAACATCTCCTCCACACCGTTGGGGCGGGACTTACGGGTCAGCAGGCTCACCAAGGGAACCAACACCAAGCCCAACAGCATGGCAACCACGCCGGAATGGAGAGAGGTCTTAAACACAAAGCCGTCCAACAGCTCCACCCCAAAGGAGAAGCCGGTGAGAGATTTCGCCAGCTGAACCAAGCTGATGGCTACGCCGCAGGTAAAGCTGACGTAAACGGAAGCGCGGGTAACCTTCTTGTGGAACAAGCCGTACAGGAAGGGTGCCAGGAACGCACCTGCCAACGCACCCCAGGAAACGCCCATGAGCTGTGCGATGAACACCACCTTTGATTTTGCCTGCACGATGGCGAGGACAGCGGAGATGAGGATGAACATGGCGATCATGACCCGCATCACGTTCATCTTCCCCTTCTCGGTCATCTTCCCCTTGGTTGCGGGGGCGATGAGATCCAGGGTAATGGTGGAGCCGCTGGTGAGCACCAAGGAAGACAAGGTGGACATGGAAGCGGAAAGCACCAGCACCAAAACCACGGCGATCAGGATATCGGGCATACCGTGAAGCATGGCGGGGATGATAGCGTCAAAACCGTTCTCCGCCACCAGCTCGGGGGTGATGAACAGCCGCCCGAAGCCACCGATGAAGTAACAGCCCCCTGCCACCACAATGGCAAAGACGGTGGAAATGATGGTTCCCTTCCGCACGGAAGCCTCGTCACGGATGGCGTAGAATTTACCCACCATCTGGGGCAAGCCCCAAGTGCCAAGGGAGGTCAGCAGAACCACCACCACCAAGAACAGGGGATCCGGCCCCAAGAAGGAGGCGAATCCGCCGGGGAACACTTCTCCGCCGGGGGTCAGGGCTTCCTTTTCCGCCAGGGCGATCAAGGAGCCGGTAAGCCCGCCGTTCCTGGAAAGCACGGCCACAACCACCGCCACAATGCCTCCCAGCATAATGATTCCCTGGATAAAATCGTTCACCGCCGTGGCAACGTAGCCGCCGATGATGACGTAAATGCCGGTGAGCACCGCCATCACGATGACGCATACCGCGTAATCCACCCCGGGGAACGCCATCTCAAAGAGACGGGAAAGCCCGTTGAACAGGGACGCGGTGTAGGGGATCAGGAACACGAACACGATCACGGAGGCAAAGAGCTTTAAGCCCTTGCTCTGATACCGAAGCTCAAAGAAATCCGGCATGGTGCGGGAATCCAACTTTTGGGTCATGAGACGGGTGCGTCTGCCAAGAATCACCCAAGCCATCAAGGAGCCGATAAAGGCGTTGCCCAAGCCGATCCAGGTGGAGGCCACACCGAAGTTCCAGCCGAATTGCCCCGCGTAACCCACGAAGATCACCGCGGAGAAGTAGCTGGTGCCGAAGGCAAAGGCGGTCAGCCAAGGGCCGACGGAACGCCCGCCCAAAACGAAGCCGTTGACGTCCGTGGATTTTTTGCGGCAGTAAATACCCACCCCCACGGTAACGGCGAAAAAGACAATCAATAAGGTTATTTTGAAGAGCATACGAATTTTTCTCCGAAAAAAGGCTATGCGAAAAATGGAGGTCTTACAACTTCTGAATATCGCTCTCCTGCACAAGCTTAAAGCCTGCGTTGGCCAGGACCTCCCCTGCGATATCGTTATTTTCCACGCGGAGAACCACGTAGGCGTGCTTTTCGGTACGGGTCAGGAATGCGTAGAGGTACTCGATGTTGATCCCTGCTTGGTCCAACACGGAAAGAGCCTGGGCCAATCTGCCGGGGGCGTCGGAAATCTTCACCGCGATGACGGGGGTCACGTTGACGATATGCCCTGCCTCGCGCAAAACCGCAAGGGCGGCATCCACGTCCTTTACCATCAAGCGGAGAACGCCGAATTCCTGAGTATCTGCCATGGAAAGGGCACGGAGGTCTACGTTATGGCTTGCCAATTCCCCGGTAACCTCTGCCATAGCACCCTGACGGTTTTCTACAAAAACGGTTAACTGTCTGATAGTCATACCTTGTTCCTCCTTAATGTAATTTACGCTTGTCCACAATACGGACAGCCTTACCCTCACTGCGGGCAATGGACTTGGGGTTCACCAGATGCACCTTGGGCTTCACACCCACCATGGTCTTGATGGCTTCCGCAAGGGCGTTCTCTCTGGCGGAGAATTTGCCTACGGTGTCCTCAAACTGCTCTGCGGTCAGCTCCACAAATACGTCCAAGGTGTCGGAATTGTTCACACGGTCCACCTCGATGTAGTAGTTGGGGGGATAGCCCTCCTTGAGAAGCACCGCCTCGATCTGGCTGGGGAACACGTTGACACCGCGGATGATCATCATATCGTCGCTTCTGCCCATGGGCTTGGACATCTTGACGTGGGTTCTGCCGCAGGAGCACTTCTTGCGGGACAGCACGCAGATATCCTTGGTACGGTAACGGAGCAGGGGGAACGCCTCTTTGTCCAAGGCGGTGAATACCAACTCGCCCTTGCTTCCCTCGGGGAGCACCTCGCCGGTGTCGGGATCGATGATCTCCGCCAAGAAGTGGTCCTCGTTGATGTGCATACCCGTCTGCTCTTCGCACTCAAAAGCAACGCCGGGGCCGGAGGTCTCGGTGAGCCCGTAAATATCGTAGGCCTTGATGCCCAGAGAAGCCTCGATATCCCGACGCATCTCCTCCGTCCAGGGCTCGGCACCGAAGATGCCCGCCTTCAGACGGTTGTCCTCGGGCTTGTAGCCCGCTTCCTTCAGAGATTCCCCCAGGTAAGCGGCATAGGAAGGAGTACAGCAAAGGATGGTGGCGTTCAGATCCATCATAAACTGGATCTGGCGCTCGGTATTGCCGGAGGACATGGGCAGGGTGAGACAGCCCACCTTGTGAGAGCCGCCGTGCAACCCGGAGCCGCCGGTAAACAGACCGTAACCGTAGCAAACCTGGCAGACGTCCTCCTTACTGCCGCCAACGGCAACGATGGCTCTTGCACAGCAATCCTCCCACAGATCCACATCCTTCTGGGTGTAGAAGGCGACCACACGCTTGCCGGTGGTGCCGGAGGTGGAATGGATACGCACGCACTCGGAAAGCGGCATACCCAAAAGTCCGTAGGGGTACGCATCCCGAAGATCCGTCTTGGAAAGGAAGGGAAGCTTGGAAAGATCCTCCAGCTCCTTGATGTCATCGGGGGTCACGCCCAGCTCTTCCATCTTTGCACGGTAATAGGGCACGTTGTCATAGACGTGGCGCACCTGCTTCAGCAGCTTTTCCTTTTGCAATTCCCGCAGCGCTTCCACGGGCATGGTTTCTATTTCTTCTTGATAGTAACGTTTTTCGCTCATACTCTTTTTTCTTCCTTAGGAACGATCCGTTTTTTCAGATTATTCTCCTCTGCCCAGTGCAAAGGCCCTCTTGTTCATTTCTACGAATTTGGGTGCCACCGTGTTTTCAATAGCGGCAAGCCACTTTTCTGCGGGAATGGGCAACAGCTTGGACAGCACGCCCATGAGCACAATGTTCACCGCCTTGGCACTGCCTGCCTCCTTGGCAAGAGACAGAGCATCCACCGCCGTAACCTTCACACCCTTGGCGGTCAACTCCTCCAAAACGGATGCGGGATAGGTCGCCGCGCCGGTAATAACGGGCATGGGATCGATCTGCTGGGTGTTGGTGATGACGGTGCCCCCCTCCTTCAGGCAGGCGGTATAGCGTGCCGCTTCAATTTTCTCAAAGGAGACGATAAAATCCGCTTCCCCTTCCCCGATCACGGGAGAATATACCTTTTCGCCGTAGCGAACGTAGGTGACCACGCTGCCGCCGCGCTGGCTCATACCGTGTACCTCGGATACCTTTACGTCGTATCCCTCGTCGGTGAGCAATCTGCCCAACAGCTTGGAGGCCAGCAGGCTTCCCTGCCCTCCTACGCCTACGATCATCAAACTCGTGGTGTTACTCATTCTGCATCTCCTCCTTCTAAAGCGTCAAAGGCACAAAGCTGCTTGCACACGCCGCAGCCCACGCAAAGGGTGGCGTCTACCACCGCCTTGCCGTCTTTGAAGCTGATGGCCGGGCAACCCATGGTCATACAGCGGCGGCAGGAGCGGCATTTATCGTTGTTCACCGTCAAGGCGGGCTTCGCCTTCACGGATTTCAGCAATACGCAGGGTCTGCGGGAGATGATGACGGAGGGCTCTTTTGCCGCCAGCTCCTCCTTCAAAACCGTGTCGCAGGCCTTCAGATCGTAAGGATCCACCACACGCACGCGGTTAATACCGATGGAACGGCAAAGGGCTTCCAGATCCACCTTCAAGGCGGGATCTCCCTTGATGTTGAAGCCGGTGGTGGGGTTCTGCTGGTGACCCGTCATACCGGTGATAGAGTTATCCAGAATGATCACGGTGGAGTTGGAGCCGTTGTAGGCCACGTTGATCAACCCCGTCACGCCGGAATGCATAAAGGTGGAGTCACCGATGACAGCCACGGTCTTTCCCTCGGAAGCCCCCTCCAGCACACGGTTGAAGCCGTGAACGCCGGAAACGGAAGCACCCATGCAAAGAGTGGAATCCACCGCGCAAAGGGGAGCCACCGCACCCAGGGTGTAGCATCCGATATCACCCAAAACGGTGACCTTGTTCTTCGCCAGGGTATAATACATACCTCTGTGGGGACAGCCCGCACACATCATGGGAGGACGGGGCGGGATCACGCTATCCGCAGTAACCCCTGCGGTAACGGTCTTTCCAAAGGCCGCGGCGATGGTGTTCTGAGAGAATTCCCCGATAATGGAGAACTTCTCCTTGCCGATGACGGGAATGCCCATGGCCTTCACCGTGGTCTCAATAACGGGGTCAAGCTCCTCGATGACGTAGAGGGTCTCCACCTTGGAGGCGAACTCTGCGATGAGCTTCTTGGGCAGAGGATGGGGCATACCGATCTTCAATACGGCAACGGAGTCTCCCAGGGCTTCTCTTACGTACTGATAGCAGGTGCCGGAGGTGATGATACCCACCTTACCGTCCCCGGTGTATTCCGCGCGGTTGAAGGGGCAGCTCTCGGCGTATTCTGCCAAGGCTTCCATTCTGGCTTCCACCACGGGATGGCGCTTCTTGGCGTTGCCGGGCATCATGACATATTTTTCCGCCTGCTTCACGTAGGGCTTCTTCTCTCTCTGCACTCTCTCCCCCACCTGGGTGATGGACTGGGAGTGTGCGATACGGGTGCACATTCTGAGAAGCACGGGGGTATCGAACTGCTCGGAAAGCTCAAAGGCCGCCTTGGCAAACTGCAGGGATTCCTCGGAATCCGCAGGCTCCAGCATGGGGAGCTTTGCGGCGATGGCGTAATGACGGCTGTCCTGCTCGTTCTGAGAGGAGTGCATAGCGGGGTCGTCTGCCACGCAGATCACCAAGCCGCCGCTGACGCCGGTATAAGATAAGGTAAAGAGAGGGTCTGCGGCAACGTTCAAGCCCACGTGCTTCATACAGCAAACGGCTCTGCCCCCTGCCAGGGAGGCACCGAAGGCAACCTCAAGGGCAACCTTCTCGTTGGGCGCCCACTCGCTTTTTACCTCGCTGTCGTCATATTTCGACAGAAATTCCGTAATTTCCGTGGAGGGAGTACCGGGATAGCTGGAAACCAGATCCACGCCCCCCTCGTAAAGTCCTCTGGCAACCGCTTCGTTGCCGATGAGTAATTTTTTCATATCTATACTCCTGTTTTTCCGTTATGTCATCTGACCTGCAACCAGGTCCTCCGCGCCGTATTTCTTGCGGAGCGCGGGCTTTTCGATCTTGCCGGTGGCGTTGCGGGGAACGTCGGCAAAGATGATCTTGCGGGGACGCTTGTAGCGGGGCATTCCCTTACAGAACTCGCCGATCTCCTCCTCCGTGCATTCCACACCGGGAAGAAGCTGGATGATGGCCGCGGCGATCTCGCCCAGACGGGGGTCGGGCAGACCGATGACGGCAACGTCCTTGATCTTGGGGTTTGCCGCCAGGAAATCCTCGATCTGTACGGGATACAAATTCTCGCCGCCGGTGATG
>JAGBXS010000022.1 GCA_017629175.1 Clostridia bacterium | reverse complement strand
GTTGATCTTACAAACAGCGGATCTGGAAGCCTCGCGGAGCTGCTCCTCGGGAACACCGATAGCGCCGGGCATTGCACCGCCGTACTCGTTGATCATCTGAACGTAGTTCTGGGGAACGGAGGAAGAACCGTGGAGAACGATGGGGAAGCCGGGGAGCTTCTTCTCAACTTCGTGCAGAACGTCGAATCTCAGCTGGGGCTTGGTGCCGGGCTTGAACTTGTAAGCGCCGTGGGAAGTACCGATAGCGATTGCCAGAGAGTCGCAGCCGGTTCTGGTAACGAACTCTTCAACCTCTTCGGGTCTGGTGTAGGAAGCCGCGCCTGCGTCAACCTTAACGTCATCCTCGATACCTGCAAGGGTACCCAGCTCAGCCTCAACAACAACGCCGTGAGCGTGAGCGTATTCAACTACCTTCTTGGTGATCTCGATGTTCTCTTCGAAGGGCTTGGAGGAAGCGTCGATCATAACGGAGGTGAAGCCGCCGTCGATGCAAGCCTTACAGGTCTCGAAGTCGGGACCGTGGTCCAGGTGAAGAACAACGGGGATCTCGGGGCATTCCAGAACTGCAGCCTCAACCAGCTTTACCAGATAGGTGTGGTTAGCGTAAGCGCGTGCGCCCTTGGAAACCTGCAGAATAACGGGAGCCATCTCCTCTTTGCAAGCCTCGGTGATCGCCTGAACGATCTCCATGTTGTTTACGTTGAAAGCACCGATAGCGTAGCCGCCTGCGTATGCCTTCTTAAACATTTCGGTAGAATTGACAAGTGCCATAATGTTTAAATCTCCTTATTAAAAATCGCTTTTTTATCCGTCTAAGAGTTTACCCCAAAACGGGAGAAAAGTCAATACTTTTTGACAAATTATTCTTCGGTTTCTGTCTCAATATACTCTGCAAAGCAGTAACCTTCGTGCCACATCCCCGGAGAAACGGTGTAACGCACGAAATACCACAGGTCTCCCGCCTCATCTGTCTCGGTTCTCAAGATCTCCACGTGGGTGTTCTCGGGAATGGTGGTGATGATGTTGTTATTGTCGGAGGTGTCCATGGCTTTGCGCATACGCAGGCGGGTGGTGGTGCGGGGCAGCTCTGCAGGAGTGGTGTCTACGGATTCCTCGGGCTGAGAAGATTCCTCGGGTTTGGAGGATTCCTCGGGCTGAGAAGACTCCTCGGGCCGGGAAGATTCCTCGGGAAGAGAGGATTCCTCGTCTGCGGAAGGCGCCTCGGAGACGTAAGACTCATCGCCTGCCAAACTGCTCTCGATGTCGGAAAGGGTGCTTTCCGTTTGGGAGGAGTTGTCGGCAGGCTCGTCAGCGGGGGAGGTGGCGAACCAGAAGACCACGTAGAGCAAGCCGAAAACAAGCATCAACGCCAGCAGGATATACAGGAAGGAGGTGGTCTTCTTGGTGATGGTAACGGGTTTGTCGTCGGAAGCATCCTCATAAGCGGCGGGGAGCTCTGCTTCCACAGCCTGCAATGCGGCGGCGATCCGATCATTCAGCTCGGCAGGGGGATTGCAGTTTCTGCCGCAGGTGCGGAGAAGTCTGCCCAGATGGGGGCGCAACAGCTCACCGAATCCGGGGGATGCGGCTTCCATGCCTGCGATCAAGGTCTCGTGGGCGCCTGCGATGCGGCACTTGGCTGTCTCTAAAGAGCAGCTTGCCACGGAAGCGACCTCCTCGGGGGTGAAGGATGCGTAGTCGTACAGCAACACACACATACGGTCGCTGTCGGGAAGTCTCATCAAAAATGCCGTTACCGCCTCCAGATCCGCGCGGCGAATGGTGGGCTCGGGCGTGGGAAGCTTGGCATCTGCCAGCATTTGGTCAAAGCAAGAGGTATCGGGAGCTTCCACGGGTTCAATGTTGGCAGAACCGCCTCTCATGCTTGCCAAAGCAATCTTTGCAAAATAGAAGGCGTTGCCGCAGACCCAGTGGTAGAAGGTCTGCCCTCCCTGCAGCTGGCGAATATTTCTTCTGGCGTATACGAAGGTATCCTCCGTTACGTCTGCGGCGATGTTGCTGTCCCCTACAAGCGTCAGGCAGAAATAATAGATCCGCTTTCCGTAAGCGGCATAAAGGGAGCTAAAGGCGGCGGAATCACCTTTTTTGGCATCTGCCGTCAGCTTCGCAATACGTTCCGTTTCTGTCATGTTGATTGTCCGTCCTTTTTGCGATCTAAAGTTTATCTTTCATAATTTATTATAGCGATTTTCTTGCGCCTGTCAAGAAGATACTATGGAAAGTTTTGTGAACAAATCGGGAAAATTGTATTTCTTGCCATTTGCGGCGATGGGAAAGGATTGTAGTTTCGCCAAAACTCCTCCACAACATACTGTAGTTGACAAAAAGATAATTTTATGGTATAATCTCCGTGTATGCTCTTGGCATAAGAAGGGCTTTTGGGCTCTTTCCTACCAATGGAGGTTACTGAATGAATTTTAAAACAAAGCACCGAAAGCACCTATTCAGACGGTGTTTGTCCTTGATGCTTACCCTGCTTGTTTTGCTCACCGTGCCGGTGATCCCGACGACCACCGTTTCCGCGGGAGTTGAAGAGAATATCGCAAAGCTGAACGAATGGCAGCAGATCTACCTGCGGGTTATCAGCTGCTTGGCATTGAAGGATTCCTACGAAACGGGGATCTTTGCATCACTTACCGCCGGTCAGGCAATTTATGAGAGCGGCTGGGCGCGTTACGGTCTTTCCGTTGTGGCTCATAACCAATACGGTATCAAGGCCTATTCCAGCTGGGGCGGTAAGGTTATTGACTACAAGCAGTACGTGATCTATGATAGCTATGAGGATCTGGTGCGGATCAAGGGCGCATCCTACGCCCGACGCGGCAGTATCTGGCGCGCCTACGACAGCTGGGACGAAAGCATTGCGGATCATTCCGCGCTACTGCTGACGGAACGTTATGAAGGAGTTCGAAAAGCAAAGAACTACAAAAAAGCAATTCAGGCCATGATCGACGCTGGATATTCCTCCAACGACGATTACGTGGATAAGCTGGTGGACGTCATCAGAACCTACGGGTTTGATAAGCTGGATGATGTGGAAGAGGATGCCAACGGTGTCTTTGGCTTGATCATGAATCAGTCTAAGGTAGCTATTCCCATCAACGGAAGCCTTTCGTTGGAAGCAACTACATATCCCAAAGTGATCGACGTGAACGTGAAGTGGGAATCCAGCAATCCCGACGTGGCCAAGGTTGATGCTCAAGGCAACGTTACCGGCTTGAAGCAGGGCGTGGCGTTGATCACCGCTACCTACAACGGCAAGGAGGCGGCTACCGCCGTCTGTGTGGGAACCAACGGCTTCGTTTTTGACGAGGACATTGCTATTCGCTCCAAGCCCAGCAGCAGTGCTGACTCTCTGGGTAAGGTTTATCGCGGAATGCCCATCGCCGTGGTGGACGGTAAGCTGTATTCCTCCTCTGGTGGAACCAAATATTACCGTGTCCGTGCCAACTGCACCAACGGTAAGATCGTGGAGGGCTACGCTCTTGCAGAGCATATTTACCTCAACACGCGAGAGGTCTCGGTCATTTCCACGAAGGCGGAGTTAAACCTGAACATTGGCGTGGAATATAAAATTGCCGTAGAGATCGCGCCTGCGGACGCTATTGATAAGACCCTGGAATGGTCCTCCTCCAACGAATCCGTTGCCTATGTAGATCAGGAGGGGTATGTGAAAACCTTGCGGCCGGGTACCGCTACCGTGCGGATCACCTCCGTCAACGGCGTTTACCTTGACGTTGTCGTGAACGTAGGTACCACCGTGAACTACAAGGGTATCACCACCGCCAACATCTACGTGCGTTCCAAGCCTCGTGCCGATGCAAGCGCCTTGGGCTTGGTTGCAGAGGGTACGGAGATCACGTTGATCGGTGAGCCGGAAAACGGCTGGTATCACGTGGAGGCCACCTTGATCAACGGAACTGTGGTAGAGGGTTACTGCTACGATACGTATATTGAATTGGATGACTCTCGTTACCCCAGCATAGGCTCAAACCAGCGGGAGCGTGACGGCTATATTTCCGTCAACTCCGGATCTTCCTTGAATCTTCGCGCCACTGCGGGCACCTCCGGCAAGAAGGTTGTCTCCGCGGATAACGGTACCACGGTGCTGATCTTGGGCGAGGATATTACGGTCAGCAGCGAGAGCGTATACAAGACTTGGTATTACGTGCATTTGTATATTGAGGGCGAGTTCTACGAGGGCTACGTGGCCGCGGACTTTATCACTGTCACGGCAGACAGACCTCCCGTAAAGGAGCCGGATCCCGAGGATCCGGGATATGACGATCCCGACCAATCCGGTCCTGGATATACCCCCCTTCCTCCCATTGAGGAGCCGGGAGATACGCCCGGCTATATTCCCGAGGAGTATATCCTTACCGATACGGTTTTGAGGGGTGTCAGCCCCGAGACCACCGTGGCTCAGCTGCGGGAAAAAGCGGGCTCCTTGGTTCACGTATTTGATAAGGCGGGAAAAGAACTGCAGGACCACGAGGAGGTTGCCACCGGGTACGAGGTGCGGTATATCATCGGTTCCACCGTGATCCGTACCGTAACTGTGGTCGTCAGAGGCGATCTGAACGCCGACGGCAGAGTCAATTCTGTGGATTATATGATGTTGAAGCGATTTGCCATGGGGAACTACGAGTTGGATGAGATCGGGCTTTATGCCGCCCTGCTCACCCCCCGCGAAATCCCTTGCGCCGTGGATTATATCATGCTGAAGCTCTACGTCTTAGACAAGTTTGAGCTGTAAAAATTCCAAATAAAAAACGGAAGGATGTTTGATGTCCTTCCGTTTTTTTGTATGTTATTTTCTGCTTGGCTCTTTACGGGAGCATCCTGCTCTTCCGCCGCCGGCACAAGCGCAGGCGCAGGCACAGGCACAGCCTCTTCCGCTTCCGCCTCCGCGGTTGTTTTGCGCGTCGCGGTAAGCGCGGTAACGGGGATTTACTCTGCCGTAATGGTGGACGTGATATCCGCCGCTGCGGATAAAGCCTCTGCCTCTGCCGTAGGAAACATAGCTGTCCACGATATAGACCTCCGCGATGATCAGCAGAAGTGCCCCCAGCACGGTGATGATCCTGAGTGCCCACAAAGAGCCCTGCAGCTCGTTGTAGGCTTCGCTGTCGTCAAAGGGGTCGTATTCCATGGTCTCAGCACTTGCAAAGGCGCCTTCCCGGTAATATACCTCCATGGGTACGTATTCTCCGCACTCCAAGGAGCCCTGCCAGGTAAGCCAGCCCAAGCCGTTACTTTGGGTATTGGAGGAAACAACGTCAAAGGAATCCTTCCAACGGAAGGTGTACTGCTCCACAGGGGTGGCGTTGAACCAGCCGGGAACAAAGTAGAAATACCGTTCCTTGCCCTCGCCGTGCAACAGATCCCGCTGATTGATCTTAAAGGAGAATTGCACTTTGTCTCCGGCGGTGTACGCTATGGGAAAATCCACGCGAACGTAGCAATAGCCGTCGTAAACGTCACGGGTGGCGGTGCCGCCCTTTACGGAATTCGTATACAGCTCGAAATTGCTGTTGGCGATGCCGATCTCCACCCAGGTCAAGGGTTCTTCCTCATCCAACGCCGTCCATACGAACTCGTAGGTGATGTCCAAGGAGCCGTTTTCTTTCGGCTCTACCGTCACGGTATAGGAATCGATTTTATCCTGGGGTGCGGGTGCTTCTGCGAAAATGGCCATGCAGACCAAAGTAATCTGCGCCAAAATGCAGAGCACCAAAAGAAAGGTTTTAAAAGCAGGGAAGGTACGGTGCTTCCGAACGTATTCCGGGGAGAACTTGTCCTCCGCGGCAGACTTTTTCTTAGCCATGGCGCGCCTCCTTTCTGAAGGGGCAGGCTTCCGCCTCTGCCTCCGTCATGGAACGGAGCTTTTGACAGCGGGGATGCTTCCAGATGGCTTTCCAATCGTCTTTCAACAGATTGCCCAGCCCTGCATCCGCCTTCAGCCAGCTTTGGCAGGGGATCACCGTGCCGTCGGGAGCGATTGCCATGTTGGAAAGTCCTGCGCCGCAAAGAGGAACGTGGAGTCCCAAGGCCTCCAACTTTTCTCTCGGGATCAGCCCGGGGGAGGTGAAGTCCATCTCCATGCCGTGGGTGTCGCAAAATTTCTTGGTTTCCTTGATGATGGCGTACAGCTCCTCCCCGGAAAGCTGTTTTTCCTTTGTGTCTACGGCGTTCCCCGTGAGGATCAGCCCGCTTAGGGTAACGAACCGCACACCAAGGGTATGTAAAAACTTAACCGTTTGCAGATAGTCTCTGTTGGCATTGCAAAGCGGAGTGTTGACGCTGACGTCCAGTCCCGCCGCCAAGGCGTTGCGAATACCTTGAACCGTATGCTCAAAATGAGTGCTTCCAACCAAACGGTTGTGGATCACTTCCTCGTGAGAATACAAGGTGATTTGAATGCTGTCCAGGCTTGCGGCCTTGAGCTTTGCGCACAGCTCTTCGGAAAGCAAAACGCCGTTGGTGTTCACGCGGGTGATAAACCATTTGGCGTACTCCACCAGCTCCGGCAGATCCTCCCGCATCGTGGGCTCGCCGCCGGTGAAGGTCACCATGGGCACGCGGGACTCCCGCAGGGTGTCCAGAATGTTCTCCCATTCTTGGGTAGAAAGCTCTGCTGCCGATCCCATGGGCTCCTTTTCCGCGTAGCAGAACAAGCAGTTTTGGTTGCACCGTCTTGCCCCCTTGCCGTCTGTCATGGCGGCGACCATCAGATCCATTCTGTGGGGAGCGGACATATGCTTGGCGTATTCCTGCAGGGAAAGAACCTCGATCTCCGCTTCCGGGGCTTCACCGTGAGCCACGGCAAACAGAACGTCCATCATATCTTCCAGGTCGTCTTCCAAAAGCTTTTTGTCGGCGGAGGGATAGACCTTTTTCGTTTTGGAAACGGTGTTGCGGGCGATCTCCTGCTCCTCTGCTTGTGTGATTGCCTTCCCCTCAAAGCGGTTAACCTCCTCAATGAAATGAGAAAGCAATACCGCCCAGGAATAGCCCAAGGGCAGCAAATAGTACCCGTTCAGGATCACAATATGGCTGGGGTTTCCGAATAGGGAGAATTTGGGCGGCACCAAATGGATGCGCACCACGCCGGGGCCCTCCGGGTTAAAGGTGCAATGCTTGACCCCTTTTTCCCATTCTCTTTTTTGGGCGAGTTTATTCTTGATGCCCATTTTTTACATCTCCTCCCCGGAAAGCTGTGCCGTGCGGTCTGCCACGGAGAGGGCTTCGATCATTTCCTCCAGGTTTCCGTTTAAGAACCCGTTCAGATCGTACAGAGAAAGTCCGATACGGTGATCGGTGACTCTTCCCTGAGGATAGTTATAGGTGCGGATACGCTCGGAACGGTCTCCCGTGCCGATCTGACTGCGGCGCTTGGAGGATTGTGCTTCCTCCGCCTTCTGCTTTTCCATGGCGGCAAGGCGGGATTTCATGATCTCGATGGCCTTTGCCTTGTTCTGGAGCTGACTTCTCTGATCCTGACAGTCAACCACCAACCCCGTGGGCTTGTGGATGATGCGGATGGCGGACTCCGTTTTGTTTACGTGCTGACCGCCTGCGCCGGAGCTTTTGTGGGTGGTGATCTCAAGATCCTCCATATTCAGCTGGTAATCCACCTCTTCCGCCTCGGGAAGCACCGCAACGGTGGCGGTGGAGGTCTGGATTCTGCCCTGGGACTCCGTCTCGGGAACGCGCTGTACGCGGTGAACACCGCTTTCGTACTTCAGCTTTGCGTAAGCTCCCGTTCCCTTGATCAGGAAGGAAACCTCCTTCATGCCTCCCAGCTCCGTCTCGTTGCAATAAGCCAGCTCAAAGGAAAAACGGTTGGCATCGGCGTACATATGATACATACGGTAGAGCACGTAAGCAAACAGGCAGGCTTCCTCGCCCCCTGCGCCTGCACGGATCTCCACCACTACGTTTTTGTCATCATCGGGATCCTTGGGCAACAGCAAAAGCTTCAGCTCCTCGGTGAGCTTTTCCTTGGAGGCGCGTGCCTCCTCCGCCTGCTCCGCGGCAAGCTCCTTCAGCTCGGGATCCTCTTCCTTCAAAAGAAGCTCTGCTTCTTCTAAATCCGCACAGCATTTTTTGTAGGCGCGGAAGGCTTCCGTAATGGGAGTCAGCTCTTTATACTCCTTCATCAACGCCTTGTAGCGCTCCATATCGGAGACCACGTCGGCATCGGAAAGGCTTTCCTCCACTTCTAAGTATCTTTTTTCGATTTGGGTGAGTTTGTCTGTCATAGGAGAACTCCTTCGTTCATACAATGAAACATGAAAATACAGCAAAGGAACGTTGATGAAAATGAAGAGAAATACATATTGCCCCGAGGGCGGATTGTTGCGCACGGAGGGTAACCGCCGCTATACTGCCACCGTGGAGGGCTTGCGCTGTGCCATGGAAGAGGGGATCATTCTGGAGGGCAGGGGATTTCTGTGTGATGAAGCCCGCGACCTCCATGTCTCTTTGGGGGCTTTCCGCGGGATCATGCCCAAGGAAGAATGCCTTTACCCCGGCGGGGGAGAGATCAAGGATATCGCCATCATCTCCCGGGTGGGAAAGCCGGTGTGTTGTAAGATTATCGACTTGCAAACCGACGAGGAGGGGAACGTGCGCCCCGTTCTTTCCCGCAAGGAAGCACAGCGGGAGTGTATGCACAATTACGTAGAGAAGCTTTGTTCCGGGGACGTGGTGGACGCCAAGGTGACCCATCTGGACCCCTTCGGCGCCTTCTGTGACATCGGGTGCGGGTTGGTCTCCCTGATGCCCATCGACTGTATGTCCGTTTCCCGCATCAACCACCCCAGAGAACGGTTCGTGGTAGGGCAAAAGATCCGCGCCGTCATCAAGCACGCCGTGGACGAATACGGCAGGATCACTCTGTCCCACAGAGAGCTTTTGGGGACTTGGGAGGAAAATGCGGAGCGCTTCTCCCCCGGACAGACCGCCGCAGGGATCGTGCGCACCGTGGAAAACTACGGCATTTTCGTGGAATTGGCACCCAACCTTGCAGGGCTTGCGGAATGTAAGGCGGACGTTCACCCCGGGCAACACGCCGCCGTATACATCAAGAGCATCATCCCCGGCAAGATGAAGATCAAGCTTGCCATCATTGACGTTTGCGAGGGGGATGGACTGATGAACGATTACCGCTACCCCGACACCGACCATCTGGACGGCTGGCAGTATTCCCCCGCAGAATGCGAAAAAGTGATCGAGACCGTATTTTGAAATAAATCTGCAAAGGGGCTTTTTCCGAAAGCCCCTTTTTGTGTTGTTTGAAATATAATATGATTTTGCGTCGCTCGCGGGGATTCATTCCCCGCGAAAAGACACCGATGATGTTTTTTCGCCGTGGATAACGAGCGAAAAAATTCCGAGCGTTGCGAGGAACCCCGTAAGGGGCACGCGCTCCGCGGAAGGAGCGCGGAAACCACAGAAAACGGCTTGCCGTTTTCTGTGAGAGCGTAGCGATTAGAACAAGAAGTCGAACTCTACGTCGTAAATGTTGACGGTGTCGCCTTCGTCGATGCCTGCATCCTCCAGGGCTTGGATCACGCCCTTCTCGCGCAGGAACTTCTGGAAATACTGCAAAGACTCGGAGCTGTCGAAATCCGTGCGGCCGATGAGCTTGATCAGCCACTCGCCCTTGACGAAGTAGGTGTTGCCGCTGTGGATGACCTCCACGGAGTAATCCTCTTTTTCGGGTTCGGGTGCAACGTATTCCGGCTCATAAATACGGATGGGGGGGAGCTTGTCCAGCAGCGCGGCGGTGGCCTTCATCAGCTCCGCAACGCCCTCGTCGATCTCGCCGGCAATCAAGAAAAGCTGCCAGCCCTTTTCTTCCGCAAAGGCCTTGATCTCCTCATATTTCTCCTCGTCGTAGCCAAGGTCGATCTTGTTGCCCACAAGGATCTGAGGACGGCTTGCCAGCTCGGGGCTGTATTTTTCCAGCTCCGCGTTGATCTTCTTGATGTCCTCCAGAGGATCGGGACGCTCCGAACCGGAAATATCAAAAATGTGCAGGATCAAACGGCATCTGTCAATATGACGCAAGAAGGCATGGCCCAAGCCCGCACCCTCAGAGGCACCCTCGATCAAGCCGGGAATGTCCGCCGCTACGAAGGTCTTGTCGTATACGGAGATCACGCCCAGGTTGGGGGACAGGGTGGTGAAGTGGTAGTTGGCTACCTTGGGTCTTGCAGAGCTGATCACAGACAGCAGGGTGGATTTACCCACGTTGGGGAAGCCCGCAAACCCTACGTCCGCAAGCATCTTCAGCTCCAGGGTGAGATTTTTCTCCTCGCCCTGGGTGCCCTCCTTGGCAAAGCGGGGTACCTGACGGGTAGCGGTGGCAAAATGGGTGTTCCCCCAGCCGCCTCTGCCGCCCTTGGCAACGATAAAGCGATCACAGTCTCCCATATCCTTGATCACAAGGCCGGTTTCCGCATCGCGGATCACAGTTCCGGGAGGTACGGGGATCTCCAGATCCTTACCGTATTTTCCCATAAACTTTCTCGCGGCGCCGTCGGCACCGTTTTCCGCCACGAACTTGCGGCGGTACTTAAAGTCCAAAAGGGTGTTCTTGCCCTCGTCGGTGACGAAAACGATGTTGCCGCCCTTACCGCCGTCTCCGCCGTCGGGACCGCCGTGAGAGACGTATTTTTCTCGGCGGAAGGACACGGCACCGTTGCCGCCCTTACCCGCCTTGACGTAAATATTGACCTTATCGATAAACATACCGAACCCTCGCTTGGTATAAAAAATGAAAATTGACCAAAAAACGCCCTTTCAGTCTGCTAAGATTGAAAGGGCTGTTCTTCGTTCTTTTGTCGTAAATCCGTCTCGGAATTACTGTGCATCGGCAGAGAGAACGGAAACGCTCTTTCTTCCGCCTGCGATGGGCTTGAATTTGACAACGCCGTCAACCAGAGCAAACAGGGTGTCATCAGAGCCGCGGCCTACGCCTTCACCCGGATGGATGGAGGTGCCACGCTGGCGAACGATGATGTTGCCTGCGATAACGGACTGGCCGTCCTGCTTCTTCACGCCGAGTCTCTTGGATTCACTGTCACGGCCGTTCTTGGTAGAACCAACGCCTTTTTTGTGTGCAAAGAACTGCAAAGATAATCTAAGCATGATAACGTACTCCTTACTTTAAATTTTGCGTACCCGAACGTATGCCGGATACTGAGTTTGTAATTGCTTCAACTCTTCATAAAAAACAGAGAGAAGCTTTTCGGCTTCCTTGCAGGGCTCTGTCATACGATAGATGACCTGCGCCCCTTCGCTGTCGGCAGAAACCTCTGCCACGGCACCGAAAGCGTCCGCGCCGTTGACCACAAGATTGGTCATGGCACTCACCGCCGCACAAACGATGTCCTCGCCTGCCTCGGCATAGCCTGCGTGCCCCGAAAGGGAAAAGCCGGAGAAATCGCGTTCAAAGGTTGCCCGAATCATGGAGCTTAACCGTTGATAGCAACGATCTGCAACTTGGTGTAGGGCTGTCTGTGACCGAGATGTCTCTTCTCGTTCTTCTTGGGCTTGTAAGTCATAACGTGAATCTTCTTGCCCTTGCCGTTCTTCACCACGGTTGCGGTAACGGTAGCGCCGTCAACAACGGGAGCGCCAACCTTAAAGCCGTCTGCACCGGAAACAGCCAAAACCTGGTCGAAGGTGTAGGTGGTACCTTCCTCAACGCCCAGCTTTTCAACGAAGATGATATCACCCTCGGAAACCTTGTACTGCTTACCGCCGGTCTGAATTACTGCGTACATTCCAATATAACCTCACTTTCCGTAAGTCTCGCTACCTGAGAGGCACGTGCCCTTGCGTTACCGCTAAAAAGCACGATTTGAAAAGCCCCATATATGCGGCAATGGATATCATAGCATACTTCCTCTTTTTTGTCAATAGGTTTTTGTACTTTTCTCTAAAAAAAATATGGGGTTTTTGTGTACAATGCCGAGTTGACATAATGTCCGCTTTTGTGGTATACTGAAGCGATCTTACTGAAAGGGGAAAACAGATGAAAAAGAGGATCCTTGCGTGCTTTTTGTCGGTGATGCTGGTGCTTGCAGCGTTGCCTTTTTCCGCATTGGCGTATGGCCACAGTGATACTACCCCTCTTCCTGCCGGGGCGTATAAGTCCTGGAAGCAGACCGATCCCCGCTGGACCGATTATAAGATCGGCGTTGACCCCTGGACGGATTCCGCAGGGGTTCGCCACGAAAACGAGACCATGGGTCACGCAGGCTGCTTGATCAGCTCCATGGCGATCCTTGCAAGAGGCTACGGCCTGACCTTAAAGGACGGCACCGACATCGACCCCGGTACCTTGGGGAAAGCTATGTACGACGGGGGAAGCTGCAAATACTTAAATTACAAGGGCGCGTCCAAGTACGAGACTGCGTTCAATGAGTTGATCCCCGGCGTATCCTTCCATAAGGTACTGTTCCCCTCCAATCCCGTTTCCACCATCCGCACCTTGCTTTCCGATGCGGAGAAGGAATACATCATCATTGCCGCGGTGAACAACGGCGGTCATTACGTTGCGGTGGACTGTGTAAAGGATGGCGACGTGGTCATTTGCGACCCGGGGTACCCCAAAACATTGCTTTCTCAGTATAAGTTGACCTGTCTCTTGGTGTATACCGTGGACGAATCCTTTGTGGATACGGGAACGGAGATTCCCGGCGCACCTATTTGGCAGGTGACGGAAAAGGACGGCATCAAGATCCGTTCCGGTGCGGGTTTGAACTACGACCGTGTGGGGGCTTATAAGCTGAACCAAGAGATCGAGGTTACCGAAACCAAAGAGGCGGACGGCTATCTTTGGGGCAAGACGGAAAAAGGCTGGTGCGCCCTGCGTTCCTTGGACGGAAGCTCGGTGTTCTGCGTATGCCTCACCGTGACCCAATATTCCATTACTTATCACGCCACCGGCGGCACCGGTGCGCCCAATGCCCAGTATAAAAACGCAGGCGAGCCCATAAACCTTTCCGAGGCAGTTCCCCAAAAGGAAGGGCATCTCTTCTTGGGCTGGTCGGCAGACCCCTCGGCACTTTCCGCCACCTATGCTCCCGGCGCGGTTTACGGCGTAGACGAGCCCTTGGTGCTTTACGCGGTATGGATGGCAGAGGCGGAGATCTTCGCCTACGGCATCGACGTTTCCTCCTATCAGAAGGCGGTGGATTGGCAGGCGGTTGCCGATAGCGGAGTCAGCTTTGTGATCCTGCGGGCGGGAACCTCCAAGGGGAAGGATCCCATGTTTGAAGAAAATTACGTAGCCGCCAAGGAAGCGGGACTTTCCGTGGGAAGCTATTTCTTTACCTACGCTTTGACAGAGGAGGAGATGCTGGCCGATGCTGCGCTTTTTGAGGAGTGGCTGGAGGGTAAGACCTTTGAGCTTCCCATCTACGTGGATATCGAGACGGAGGAGCAAAGTAAGCTTCCCGCAGGGGAGCTGACCCGTTTGGCACAGCTCTTCCAAGGCTATATGACGGATGCGGGATATTTCTGCGGCGTTTACGCCAGCTATAATTGGTTTGGCTTGTATTTGGACGGAGAGGCCTTTGGCGGCAAGGAATACCTTTGGATGGCCAAATGGTCACTCAGCGGAACGTTATCCCAGAACCTCAGCAACGATTGTGCTGTATACCAGTATTCCGAGACGGGTACCGTGCCCGGTATTTCCGTGACTGTGGATCTGAACGTGTGCTATATGGATCTTCCCGCCATCGTAGCGGCGTACTACGAATCCCTGGAGACCCAGGTGCTTCCCTTGCCGGATTCCGGGCTGACGATTTTCGATGAAATTCTGGCAGGCGGCAGAGCGGGTATGACCGTGGGAGAATGGCAGGCGTTGTTCGACGGGGAAGTCACCTTTACCGACGGCATGGGCAATACGCTGACGGCGGATGACACCGTTTGCACCGGCTACACCGTGATCTGCGGAGATAAGACCTACACCGTAGCGGTGAAGGGGGATCTCGACGGCGACGGAAAAGTGAACGCTTTGGATTACGCCATGGTCAAGCGGTACGTCTTGGGTACCTATCGTCTTACACGTGAGGCGTATTACGCCGCGTTGATCACGGGGGATACGGTTACTGCCTTGGATTACGCCAGGATCAAGCGCCACGTGCTGAATCTCCAATCTCTCTACGAATAAAAATAAGGACTTGCTCCCATGACAAGGGAACAAGTCCTTATTCTTTGAGAGGGATCCTTTTTTGAGGAAAAAGGGGCCCTCTCAAGCTCTCCCACCAAAAATCTTCATGCTCTAAAAACGACAGTTCTTTGCACTGAGATTTTCTATTTTGATGCTTAAACTTTTTTCATAAAAGAAAAAGGTTTAAGCGATAATGGGGCAGCGATACCAAGTATCAAACGGTCGCTACGGCTTTGTTCTTCAAGCGGAGATTGTCTGCGATCATGGCGATGAATTCCGAATTGGTGGGCTTCCCGCGGGAATTTTGAACGGTGTAGCCGAAAAAGCTGTTCAGCACGTCCAGATCGCCCCGATCCCAAGCCACCTCGATAGCATGGCGAATGGCACGCTCCACGCGGGAGGAGGTAGTGCCGTAATGCTTGGCAACAGAGGGATAAAGAACCTTGGTAACGGAATTGATGACCTCGTTGTTCTTGACCACCATGATGATGGCACTGCGGAGATACTGATAACCCTTGATATGTGCGGGAACGCCGATCTGGTGAATAATCTTGGTGACCTGCGCCTCAAGATCGCCGTCGTCCCGCAGGGGCATATTTCCCATGCGGGGCTTGCCCTTCTCGCCGATGCGGCGGATACGGTCGCCCAAGGTGCCGTAATCCAAAGGCGTCAGCATACAGTACGCCGCGCCCGCCTCCACACATTCCTCAAAAACGCCGGGATTGTGGAAGGAAGAGATCATAATGAAGGCAGGGTATCCGTCTCCCAACTGCATTTTCGCTTCCCGAATCAGCCCAACACCGTCGATCTTCCCCAAATGCATATCG
>JAGBXS010000002.1 GCA_017629175.1 Clostridia bacterium | reverse complement strand
CCCGGACACGCTGACTACGTTAAGAACATGATCACCGGTGCTGCTCAGATGGACGGCGCTATCCTGGTAGTTGCTGCTACCGATGGCCCCATGCAGCAGACCCGTGAGCACATCCTGCTTGCTCGTCAGGTAGGCGTGCCCGCAATCGTTGTATTCATGAACAAGTGCGACCTGGTTGACGACCCCGAGCTGCTCGAGATCGTTGAGATGGAAATCCGCGACCTGCTCTCCGAGTACGACTTCCCCGGTGACGATATTCCGATCATCCAGGGTTCCGCTCGTGAGGCTCTGCTCTGCGAGGACAGAGATCCTTCCAACCCCGCATACAAGCCCGTTCAGGAGCTGATGGCTGCTGTTGACGAGTATATCCCCACTCCTCCCCGTGATGATGCAATGCCCTTCCTGATGCCCGTTGAGGACGTCTTCTCCATCTCCGGTCGTGGTACCGTTGCTACCGGCCGTGTAGAGCGTGGCGTTATCAAGATGAACGAGGAAATCGAGATCGTTGGTATCACCGAGACCCGCAAGACCGTTTGCACCGGTATCGAGATGTTCCGTAAGCTGCTGGACTACGCTGAAGCAGGCGACAACATCGGCTGTCTGCTCCGTGGTATCCAGAAGAGAGATATCGAAAGAGGTCAGGTTCTCTGCAAGCCCGGCTCTGTAAAGCCCCACACCAAGTTCGTTGGTCAGGTATACGTTCTGTCCGAGAAGGAAGGCGGCCGTCATAAGCCCTTCTTCTCCAACTACAGACCCCAGTTCTACTTCAGAACCACCGACGTTACCGGCGTTATCACCCTTCCCGAAGGCGTTGATATGTGTAAGCCCGGCGACAACGTTGCTATGAACGTTGAGCTGATCACTCCTCTCGCTATGGAGCAGAACCTCCGTTTCGCTATCCGTGAGGGTGGCCGTACCGTTGGTTCCGGCGTTGTTACCTCCATCGTTGAGTAATTAGCCGTTACAACTGAATTTTGATCGTTTCGGGGTTGGGTGAAATTCCCTATCGGCAGTAAAAGTCTGCGAGCCTAAAAGATTCGGCTAACGCCTCATCTTTGGCAGGAACGGGTGTGATTCCCGTACCGACGGTATAGTCCGGATGAAAGAAACGTACAAGGCTTAGAAGCAAGCGCCCCGATTTTTTCGGGGCGCTGTTTTTTCATTTCACTGAAAGTTTTTACAGAGCGTATTTGCCGAAGGCTCTCTTGGAGGTTCGCCATGAATAAGAAATTTTCCAGCCGTGCCATCGCCGCCACCGCCATGCTGGGCGGATGTGCCGCGGTGCTGATGTTTATGTCCTTTCCCATGCCCTTTTTGATCCCCGGGTTTATCAAGATGGATTTCTCGGAGCTTCCCGCTCTGATCGCGTCCTTCGCCCTTGGCCCTTGGTGGGGTGTGGCGGTGTGTCTGATCAAAAACCTCATCAACGTCACCATGACCACCACCGGCGGTGTGGGTGAGCTGGCGAATTTCCTCATGGGCGTGGCCTTCGTGTTGCCTGCGGGCTATATTTACCGCTTCAAGAGAGATCGGGCGGGTGCCCTTTGGGGAAGCATCGTAGGTGCGGTTGCCTCCGCCCTGCTGGGATTCCCCATCAATTATTTCATTACCTATCCCTTCTATGCCGCTACCATGATCCCCATGGATACCATCATCGGGATGTATAACGCGCTGTTGGGCTTTGTGGATACCCTGGAGGAATGCCTGTGGATCTTCAACGTGCCCTTCACCCTGCTGAAGGGTGCTATCGTTACGGTGCTGACCTTCCTGGTGTATAAGCCTATGTCGGGACTGATCAAAGGGAAGAAGAGAGGCCGCGGATGAAAAAGCTTTTGTCTGTGGTGATGGCGCTTTTACTGCTTTGCCTTACCGCCTGCGACAGCGGCGTGCCGGAGGGAGTGTCTTCCATGATAGAAAGCAGTGAGGAAAGCAGTGAGGAGACGCCCATGGGAACTACGGAGACCGTGAAGATCGGCAAGCAGGATAAGCAAACGGTGCAGGGGATCAACCAAGCCCCCACCGTGCCCGGGATCTACGTGTACACCGATCCCGCCTTTGATCTGACCCTTGCGGGGGAGTATACCGATATTGCCGCGGTGAACCAGACTGTGGTGCAGATCGGTAAAGCTCCCTACGTTCCCGAGGACGGGTTCGTGGTGCGGTATTACGGTTGTAACCCCGGGGAAGTCTCCTTGGGGGACACCGCCCGCTTTTCCGGCGGGATGCCCGTTCAGCAGGGGGAGTGGTTCGTCACCTTCGGGGAGGAGCTTTCCGTTCGGGTAGGGTACACCAACACCACCCGCACCGAGGAGGCCATCGGCTTTCTCTTTGACAGCGGATGGTATTCCGACACCACCTGCAGTAACATCTGGGGCACGGAGATCGCCGTGGAAAACGGCGTGGTGGTGGAGATCAATCCCTCGGGGAGCGAAACCTCCGGCAACACCAAGATCCCCGAGAACGGCTACGTTCTCGCCGTTGGGGCGGGAAGCAGCTACGAAAGTCAGATCTTACGGAAGGTGAAGGTGGGGGATCAGGCCACCTATACCCGCCGCACCGTTACCTACGCCGCCGAAAAGCTGGAGGTGGGAACGGTAAATGAACAGCCCGGCGACGTGCTTCCCGGGGTGTTTACCTACACGCAGTACAAGCGAACCCCCTTCAGAGAGCGTTCCACCGAGATCTTGGTGGATTCCAAGGGTGTGATCGTGGAGATCTTAACCGAGTCTTCCGGCGGAACGGACATTCCCCGTGGCGGGATGGCGGTCTTTGCCCAAGGAACTTGGGGCAAGACCCTGGCCTCTCGGGCAAAAAAGGGAATGACCTGCCTTTTGAAGAACAAGGTGTTGCTCCTGCTGGAGACACCGGAAAGCTTTGCCCTCCGTTTGGAGGAGGAGATGCTTGCCGCGGAGGAGACTTACCAAGCCATGGCGGCAAGCCTTGCCCATATTTCCTATAAGGAGGCGGATGCCGCCCTTGGGGAAGCAAAGGCCGCTTTGGAGGCTTTGAAAGCAAGCTTCACCCGGGAGGCTCTTTTGACCGCTGAGGAACGGGTAAAGCAGGCGCAGTTGTTGTGCGTGCCCTCCTTGACCCTGCAAAACCGCGAGGCTTGGGTCACCGTGGGGGAACTGAACTACGACGGCTCTCCGCTTTTGCATTACACCAACGAGGAAACCGTCCGCTGGGCGGTGGAATACGCCAAATCCGTGGGTCTGAACACCTTGATCGTGGATAACACCGCCTACGGCTGGGCGGCGTACCCCTCGGAGATCCCCGGCATGGTGATGCACCCCGACCTGGAGGGCTTTGACGTGCTGGAGGCCTTCTCCCGCATCTGCAAGGAAGAGGGACTGCGGCTGATCGTGATGGTCAACGGCTTCTCCTCCGCCATTGCCACGGTGGAATACCCGAAAGAACATTATGTAAACCTATACGGGGCGTATTTGATGACCTCCAAGAAGGGGAACAAGGTGGATGCCTCCGGGGGTAAGACCTTGGAGCCCTCTTATGCTGAGGTGCAGGTCTTCAATTTGGAGGTTGCCCGTGAATTGGTGACCAAATACGACCTTTACGGCATTCAGGTGGACTACATCCGCTATCCTTTGCCCATTTATTACCAAGCCCATAATTACGAGGATTTCGGCTACGAGTGTCCCGCCTCGGAGGGGTTTGCACAGCAGTACGGCGCGGATCCCAAGACCTTGGGGATCAACGATCCTCTGTGGGCGGATTGGTGCGCCTACCGTCGAGATGTCATCAGCGGGTACGCCAAGGCCTTTTACGAGACGGTGAAGGAGACAGCTCCCGCCGTGGAGGTGAGCTTTACCTGCTTTGCGGAGTATACTGACCGCCAGAAATACGTGTATCAGGACGTGGAAAAATGGGCGGCGGAGGGCTACGCCGACGTGATCTACCCCATGATCTACGGCAACACCACGGAGTATCAGCTGGGCTATGCACAGCAGATCCACCCCGTGACGGAGGATGCTCACGTGGTTTTGGGCGTGGGCTATTACGTGCGGGCAAGCCACGACTCCATTTTAGAGCAGAATTATATGTCCTATGCCGTGGATGCCATCGGCGTTTCCGGCTTTACGTTGCGGTATATGTCCTATTGCGGGTATAACGATGCCTTGGCGCAGGCGTTCCGCAACCCCGCTACCCCCAAGGGAACGGCGCAGACCGCAGAGGCCTGCAAGCAGTTCCTGGTTTCCCGCGTGGAAAGCCTTTCCTATCTCCGGGATGGGTTGTCCGATTTGCAGACGGCCATTGCCTCCGCAGAAGCCACCGCAGAGGGCTTAAAAAAGGCCCTTGAGGGGTTTGCCCACGAAAACCGGGCGGTGCAAACCGCGCTGGAGAAGGATCTGGCGTATGTGCTGAGATTCTTGAAGTGAGGTGTGTTTTATGAAGAAAAACAGAGACGTTACGCTTTACAACGTGCTCTTTCCCCTTTGGGTGATCCTGCTTTTTCCTCAGATGTGGCTGATCGTTCTTCCCGGCAACTTCCTCGTTGACAGCCTTGTTTTGCTGATCAGCCTGGCGGTGCTTGGGATCCCTGCCAAAAAACAGTGGTATAAGCATTGCATCCTGAAGATCTTTGGCTTCGGTCTCCTTGCCGACGTGATTGGCGCGGGATATATGCTGTTGATGCTCATCGTATTTGATGTGGGAAGCAGCGGGAGCGAGCTGCTCCTCTCCCTGCCTGCGCTGGTGATATCGGGTGTGCTGATCTTTGTGCTGAATTACTTTTTCACCTTCGGCATCGTAGGCACCCGCATCCTTGATAAGTCCTTGCGGCTTAAAATGTCTCTCATCTTTGCGGTGGTAACGGCGCCTTATACGTTTTTGATCCCCGCGAGCTGGCTGTATTGACCGAGCTGTCCGATTTGCAGACGGCCATTGCCACCGCAGAGGGGCTTAAAAAAGGCCTTCGAAGGGTTTGCCCACGAAAACCGGGCGGTACAAACCGCGCTGGAGAAGGATCTGGCGTATGTGCTGAGATTTTTGAAGTGAAATGCTATGCAAAACGTCACCTTTTGAGGTGGCGTTTTTGTTTTGCTTTTTGGAACGTAAGCTTGCATCCAAAAGGGATGTGCCATGGATGGCTTAGGCCTTTATGGGCGCAATACCTCCCACCTCTCTTTTTTTCGCAAAATATTCATAAAAAATTCAAAAAACTCTTTACAAATGGGAAAAAGAAAGGTATAATAAGGTATCGTTGAATTACAGAATACGGGTGGATTGCTTATGATGCTCTGTTGTAACATGAATACCGTACTGCTGTCTGCCGGAATTGAAACTCCGGTTTATTGATTTGCGCTTGCACACCGTATGGCAGGCGTTTTTTGTTTTTTGATCAAAGGGAGAGTTTTGTATGAAATTGTTGGAAGATAAGATCCTCACCGAGGGCAAGATCGGCGCGGGAGACGTTTTGAAGGTGGATTGCTTCTTGAACCACCGCATCGACGTGGCGTTCCTTTCCGAACTGGGAAAAGAGTTCCACCGTCTTTACAAGGACGAGGGAATCAATAAGATCCTCACCATCGAGGCCTCCGGCATCGGCATTGCCTGCCTTACCGCGTTGCATTTCGATTGCCCCGTGGTGTTCGCCAAGAAGACCAAGACCAATAACATTTACGCAGACGTGTATACTGCAGAGGTGTATTCCTACACCCATCAGCGCTCTTACGACATCGTGGTGTCCAAGGATTTCCTTTCTCCCGGGGACAGAGTGCTGATCATTGACGATTTCCTTGCCAAGGGCAGTGCGCTGAACGCCCTCATCAAGCTCATCCGCGATGCAGGGGCAACCCCCGTGGGCGCGGGCATCGTCATCGAGAAGGCCTTCCAGGAGGGCGGCAGAGAGCTTCGCGAGAGCGGGTTCCGCGTGGAATCTTTGGCGCGGATCGGTGCCATGTCCCAGAAGGACGGCATCCAGTTTGTTGAGTAAAAAAGAAAAACAAAATACAACATCAAAAGACAAGAGAGGTACAAAACATGAAAAGATTCCTTTCCCTGCTTCTCGCTTGCGTAATGGTTTTTGCAGTTGCTCTGACCATGGCATCCTGCGAGAAGGAAGAAGAGTCCGGCAAGCCCTACGGCTTTGAAGAAACCAAGGAGCTGGCAGCTCAGGGCGCAGTAAACGAGGTTGCTCCCGCTGTTACCGGCGACGTTTCCAAGCTGAAGGTGGGCGTTATCCTGATCGGTAACGACCAGGAAGGCTATACCAAGGCCCACATCGACGGCATCACCCAGGCTGCTGAGGCTCTTGGCATGGACGTTTCCACCCAGGTTATGTGGAAGTACAGCATCCCCGAGGACGAGTCTGTTACCAGCAACGGCGAGCAGCTCATCGCGGCAGGCTGTAACGTAATCGTTTCCAACTCCTACGGCCATCAGTCCTATATGCAGGAAATGGCTGCAGCACATCCCGAGGTTCAGTTCATCGCTATGACCGGTGACACCGCCGCTTCCAGCGGTCTGACCAACCTGTCCAACGCATTCACCAAGGTTTACGAGTCCCGTTACGTTGCAGGTGTTGTTGCAGGTATGAAGCTGAAGGAGCTCATCGATGCCGGTAAGCTCACCGATGCTAACTACAACGGCGAGAACGTTAAGATCGGTTACGTAGGCGCCTTCAACTTCGCAGAAGTTATGTCCGGCTACACCGCATTCTATCTGGGCGTTAAGTCCATCGTTGAGAACGTTGAAATGGACGTTCACTTCACCGATTCCTGGTACGACTTCGACAAGGAAAAGGCAGCTGCAGCAGCTCTGGTAGAGAGCGGCTGTGTCATCATTTCTCAGCACGCTGACTCTGCAGGCGCTCCCACCGCAGTGGAAGAGGCTTGGAACAACGGTAAGGTTGCTTACTGTGTAGGTTACAACGTATCCATGCTGGATGCGGCTCCCAACGCAGCTCTGACCTCCGCTACCAACGTTTGGTCCGTATACTATCAGTACGCATTTGCTACCGCTATCAACGGCGGCGACATCGCTTCCAACTGGTCCGCAGGCTACAAGGAAGGCGCTGTTAAGATCACCGACCTGGGCCCCAACTGTGCAGAAGGCACTCAGGCTAAGGTTGACGAGGTTGTTGGTAAGCTGCAGGCAGGCACTCTGAACGTATTTGACACCTCCAAGTTCACCGTAGAAGGCAAGGCTATCACTTGGGCTTACGCTACCGACAGTGACGGCGACTTCGCATACGATAAGAACAACGTTGTGGCAGACGGCTACTTCCACGAGTCTTTCGTACAGAGCGCTCCCGCATTCAACCTGAGAATTGACGGCATCAACTGGCTGAACAAGTAATCAGAGAATATTTTTCAAACGAAAGGGGCTGTTGCTCGCAACAGCCCCATCATCCTATTTTTGGAGGAATCCGCCTGTGACGATACCGAACAATACGGCGGTCGCCTTTCGCGGGGTGACCAAGACCTTTGGCGAAGTCTATGCCAACCGCGACGTGTCCATGGACATTTATAAGGGCGAGATCCTGTCTCTGCTGGGAGAAAACGGCAGCGGCAAGACCACGCTGATGAATATGCTTTCCGGCATATACTGCCCCGACGCAGGGGAAATTTATTTGGACGGCAAGCCCGTCGCCATCCGCTCTCCTCAGGATGCCCATCATCTGGGGATCGGCATGATCCATCAGCATTTTAAGCTGGTGGACGTTTTCACCGCCGCAGAGAACGTTCTGCTGGGCGTGAAGGAGAAGGGTCTTTTGGATCTTTCTGCCGCAAGTGAGGCAATTCGCCGCATTTGCGCAACCTATGGCTTTGAACTCGATCCTTCTATGAAGGTTTACGATATGAGTGTCTCCCAGAAGCAGACTCTGGAGATCGTAAAGGCTTTGTACCGCGGCGCCAACGTGTTGGTGCTGGACGAGCCCACTGCCGTTTTGACCCCTCAGGAGACGGAAAAGCTGTTTACCGTGCTTCGTGAGATGCGCAAGGACGGCAAGACGGTGATCATCATCACCCACAAGCTCCACGAGGTGCTGGCAGTTTCCGACCGCGTGGCCATTCTGCGCAAGGGCGAGTACGTGGGCGCCATCAACACCTGCGAGGCCGACGAGCAGATCTTGACCGAGATGATGGTAGGGCAGAAGGTGGAGCTGAACATCGAACGCCGCGAGCCTGTGAACCCCGTGCTTCGCTTGCAGGTGAAGAACCTTTCCGTGAAGGGTCACGAGGGAGAGGACGTTTTGAAGAACATCTCCTTTGAGCTGTACGGCGGCGAGATCTTGGGCATCGCGGGGATTTCCGGATGCGGCCAGAAGGAGCTTTTGGAGTCCATTGCAGGGCTTCAGCACGTAGAGCAGGGCTCTTCCGTGAGCTACGATACTCCCGACGGCAAGACCGAGGAGCTGATCGGCAAGGATCCCAAGCAGATCAAGTCCATGGGCGTTGCCCTTTCCTTCGTGCCCGAGGACCGTTTGGGCATGGGTCTGGTAGGCGGCATGGGCATGGTGGGGAATATGCAGCTGCGTAATTACACCATGCGCAAATCCATTTTGGCAGAGATCAAGCATTCCAGAGAGCTGGCACAGCAGATCCGCGAGGAGCTGGGCGTTGTGACCCCCTCCTTGAACACCCCCGTTCGCCGTCTTTCCGGCGGTAACGTGCAGAAGGTGCTGGTTGGCCGAGAGATCGCCTCCGCCCCTGCGGTTTTGATGACTGCTTACGCTGTGCGAGGGCTGGACATCGGTGCTTCTTACACCATTTACAACCTGCTGAACAAGCAGAAAGAAAAAGGCGTTGCCGTACTGTTCGTCGGCGAGGACCTGGACGTGCTGGTGGCGCTTTGCGACCGCATTCTGGTGCTTTGCGACGGTCACGTCAACGGCATCGTGGACGGTAGAACCACCACCAAGGAAGAGGTGGGCTATCTGATGACCAATTTGAAGAGCGAGGGAGGTACCAACCATGAGTAACACGTCCGTTGCCGCAAAAAAACCGCCCTTGTTCCACATCGTAGGCAGAGGAAGAGGGCAGCTGCCCTTCTATCAGGCCTGGGGGATCCGCTTGGGTGCGTTTGCCTTGGCGTTGATCCTGAACGCGGTGTTCGTTTATCTGGTTGTGGGCGTTGATCCCATTACATTCTATCAAACCATGCTGAAGGGCGCTTTCGGAAAAGGCTTCCTTTGGCCCACCATCAAAACCTCTGCCAAGCTTTTGTGCATCGCGGTAGCCTTGGCGCCCGCCTTTAAGATGCGCTTTTGGAACATCGGTGCGGAGGGTCAGGTTTTGGTTGGCGGTATCGCCGCCGCGGTGGTGATGTTCTATTTCTCCGATCTGCCCGCCGTGGTGATCCTGCTTCTGATGATGATCGTCAGCCTTGTGGCAGGCGCTCTTTGGGGCGTGATCCCCGCCTTCTTTAAGGCAAAAATGAACGTCAACGAGACCTTGTTCACCCTGATGATGAACTACATCGCCATGAATTTGGTCAACTTCTTCTACGACCTGTGGAAAGGCCCCAAAACGGCGTTGGGTAAGATCAACCAAAGCACTCACGCGGGCTGGCTGTCTTCTCTGTGGGAGAAGCGGGATGCCAACGGCTATCTGATCCGCGGGGAGGAGAGCTTGTTCACCAACTCTGATTTTTGGTTCGTCGTGATCATCTGCGTGGTGGCAGTTCTCATGTATTTCTACCTCAAGTATACCAAGCAGGGCTATGAGATCGCCGTGGTTGGCGAATCCAGCAACACCGCCCGTTACGCGGGTATCAGCGTGAAGAAGGTTATTCTCCGCACCATGATCCTTTCCGGCGCCATCTGCGGTCTGTGCGGCTTCTTGGTGGTTTCTGCCCAGAGTAACACCGTTTCCGTGTCCATGGCAGGGGGCTACGGCTTTACCGCCATCATCGTGGCCTGGCTTTCCAAGTTCAACACCTTCACCATGGCAGGGGTTTCCGTACTCATCGTAGCCTTGGAGCAGGGCGCGGCACAGATGGCAAACGAGTATAACTTTATGGGCTTCTCCGTGGCGGCGGCAGACGTAATGATCGGTATTATGCTGCTGTTCATCGTGGGCTCGGAATTCTTTATTCACTATAAGGTGATGTTCCGCAAATCTTCTAAGGAGGTGGCGGCAGTATGATGGATATTCTCGTCAGCTGGTTACAGCAGGGCTTTAAGTTTGCAGGCTTTTTGGCGCTGGCGGCTTTGGGAGAAATGATCATAGAGAAATCCGGCTCCTTGAATCTGGGCACTCCCGGTACTATGTGCGTGGGTGCGGCCTCCGGCTTTATCTCCGTGTTCCTCTACGCCAACAGCGTAGCGGCACCGAATCCGCTGGTTCTGATCCTTTTGGCGTTGACAGTGGCATTCCTTTCCGCCATGCTCATGGGCTTGGTGTTTGGCTTCTTCACCGTTACTCTCAGGATCAACCAGAACGTCATTGGCTTGATCATGACCATTTTCGGCACAGGCCTTGCCAAATTCTTGTCCGACTTCTTTGTCAAAACCGAAAGCGGCAACGCCCGTTGCCAAGCGGCCTTTGAGGTGTTCACCGCAAAGATCCCCTTCCTGTCGGACAGCTTGGGCATCGTTTCCAAGGTATTGTTCAATTACGGATTCCTGTTCTATCTCACCATCGTCATCGCCATCGGAGCGTGGCTGTTCTTCAAGAAGACCCGCACCGGCTTGAACCTGCGTGCGGTGGGTGAGAATCCCGCTACCGCAGATGCGGCGGGCATTTCCGTTACCCGCTATAAGTATCTCGCATCCTGCATAGGCTCCGGTCTGGTAGGTGTTGCGGGCATCTTCTGCACCATGGAATTCAAGAGCGGTGCTTGGGCAGTGGCGGACATCGATTCCATCGAGGCCTTCGGTTGGCTGGCGGTGGCGTTGGTTATTTTTGCACTGTGGAAGCCCATCAATCTGCTTTGGGGCTCCTTGGTGTTCAGCATTTGCTACTGGGCATATATGTACCTGCCCCAGATGCTGGGAATCACCGTTTCCGATGACCTTGCCCAAATGCTTCCCTACATCATCACCATCCTGGTGCTGATCGTCATCAACCTGCGGAAGAGCCGCGAGAACCAAGGCCCTGCGGCATTGGGTCTGGCCTATTTCCGAGAGGAGCGTTAAAAAGAATATGAAAAAGGAGCTGAGAGATCAGCTCCTTTTTTGCGCTCTTGTTATTCTTCCTGTGCAATATACTTTTCTTTTGCGAAGAGATAGGTATTGTCGTACACGGTACGGAACAGGGGGTCTTTGGTTTGGCAGGCCGCTAAGAAGCCTCTGCCGCCCTCGTAATACATCTTAATGGTGTGCATGAACCCGGTTTTTGCGCCGCAGTCCAGATATTCGGTGTAGCGGCGGATGTCCTCGGCGTTGTTGCCGCCGGTGAACTCCAGCTCGTAGCAAAGGCCGAACTTCTTTGCCAGCATAGCGTTGTCGTAAAGCCGCTGCTTGGTGGCGTTTTTGGAGAAGGAGTAGTTGGGCTGAACGCAAGCCACGTCAAAGCCGTTTTCCTTCCAGCGGTCGTAGCCCCAGGCCTGATAATAGGGGATCCAGATCAGCTTATAGCCCAGGCTGTGAACGTAATCCTTGGCGAAGGCCAGGATCTCCAGCTCCATGGGATCGCTGTAAGTGATCTGCTCCTCAAACCAATAGAAGCCGGAAAGCTGCAGGTAGGGACGCTCTTTCTCGTTGTAACGCTTGAGGGCCTCGTCGATGTACCACTTGGTCACCTTTTTTCTGTCCTCGGCGGTGGAAAGATCCTCGTCCACGCCGTCCCCGTCCAGATCGCCGAACTTCTCGGGGAAGTCGCCGTATTCCGGCTTGGTGTGGAGGATAGAAAGGAACACCTTGGTTTTTTGCTCCACGCCCAATTCCTTGCAAACCATCTCCGTGGCGGTGTTCAGAGCGTCCACGTTCCAGCCGTCTTTAAAGGTGTTGTCCAGATAATACTTCCAGCCCTCGGCGCATTTATACAGCGCGGAATAGGTGAAGTTGGAGAAGGGCAGGAACAAAGCGCCGTCGAAGAAGGTGTCGGTGAGCTTGCCGTCTTTGTCGTAATAGCCCACGTAGGGGAGGAATTCCTCCACGGTGAAGGGGCGGCCTTCCGGATGCTTTTCCGGGGGCATACTGTGGTAAGCGAGAACGATATTCTGCACCCCGTCCAGCTCCTCGTAGGTGGGGTAGCGGTTCATAATGCGGGGATCGGTCTCCTCCTTGTCGGGGGTGAGCTCCGTAGCGCTGGAAAGCAGGGTGCATCCCAGGAGAGAGAAGGACTCTATCCACACGTGACCGCTGAGATCGAAGGCGAACTTTACGTAAGAAGCGCGGTAGGCGGCTTTAAATTCCCCTTCCACGGTGATGATGCAATCCTCCGTTCCCACGTGGGTACAGCGCTTGCGATCCACCAACTGCCACGCTTTGCCGTCCTCGGAAAGATACACGCGCACACAGGCGGGAAGATGCACGCCCGCAGGCTTTTGGTACAGGAACTTGGCGCAAAAGCCGCTTGCCGCAGAGAGATAGGGCAGACGGAAATACACCGTGCGCCCCGTGCCTGCGGAAAAATGGGTAAAGGCAGGGTCGTGGAAATCGTATTCCTTGCAGGTGACGCCGTTGGTCAGGGTAAAGAGACGGTCGGGAGAGTTAAAGTGATCGGTTTGAAAGTTCTCCCCGATGGGAGCGTCGGCTTCCACGCCCAAATGGGGCACCCCTGCCAGCAAATCTACGATCTCCTCGGAGGGGGTTGGGCACAGCGGGGAAGCCCCGCCGATTTCAAAAGACTTATAATAGCTCATAGGAAACTCCTTTTCAAGCAAAACAAGGGCTTTTTATTTGCATGATAACAGAAGCGGAGGATTTTTTCAATGGGCAGTGTGAACGAAATACGCTTCTCTTTTTTGTGCAAAAGTTTAGATATACTTAAAAACTCCCTCTTGACAAGTAAAAAAATCTTTGTTATTCTAAAAATATCCTGTAACGTTTGCGGGAAATTCCTATCTAACGGGTGAAAGGAGTGAGAAGCCGTGGTTGATTTTGAAAAGCTGTACGCCGAAAACCAAAGATTGGTGTTCGGGTATTTGTGCCGCCTCAGCAAGAACGAATCCTTGGCGGAGGAGCTGACCCAGGAGACCTTTTTCCGGGCATACATGAACCTTTCCTCGTTGCGGAAGGAAGAAAGCGCCCCCTCTTGGCTGTGTCAGATCGCCAAAAACGCCTATTTTGCTTGGTACAATCAGCAAAAACGGCTTTGCTCCCCGGAAACCTCGGAGGAACTGCAGTCTTCGGAGGATCTTGAGGAAACTGTCGTCCGAAAAGAAATGGGCAGGCAAGCCATGGAGGCTTTGGAGGCATTGGAGGAGCCTTACCGCACGGTGTTCCGTTTGGCGGCTTTGAACGACGTGCCTCTGAAGGAGATCAGCCGCCGTTTCCAAAAAAGCGAAAGCTGGGCGAGAGTGATCTATCACCGTGCCGGCAAAAAGCTGGCAGAAAAATTGAAGGAGTATTTATGAAACATTGTGAAGTGATCCGTGATCTGATTCCCCTCTACGTGGACGGATGCTGTTCCGAGAACACCCGCACCTTGGTGGAGGAGCATTTGGCGGTATGTCCCGCCTGCAAAGAAGAATATGACCTGATGAAAAACGCTTTTACGGAGCTGACCCCTGCGCCTCCCGCAAAGAGCTTCACCCGTTTGAAGGAATGGAAGGCGTCCCTGCTCCAATCTGTTCTGCTGTTCGCTTCCTTCTTGGCCATCACCTTCGGTGTTGCCATGGAAGCGGCAAGCCCCTCCGGGTTGCTCAACGGGTTCTGGGCGTTCGCCCTGGTGATTCCCGTGACCGGGTTTATGCTGTCTCTGGCAAATTGGTATTTTGTGCGGCTGTATAAGAGCCGTAAGAAGTTCGTGCTTTGCTCCTGCCTGGTGACCGCAGGGCTGATCGTAGCCGCCTTCCTTTGGGGGCTTTGGCATTACGAGGCCTTCGACGCGGCGCTGTTTCTCTTGCGGCCTCAGTTCGGCTTTTTGCCCTTGACCTTGTTCTTGGTGGCTTGCACCGGAGGCTTTGCCAACCTGTACGCAAAATGGCTGGGAAAGGAATGAAAAAGGACTTCGGCAGGATTTTCCCTTGACAAACGCCTCGTTTTTCCGTATAATAGAGGAAAAGAAAAAACGAAGGACTTGTTTGCCATGAAAAAATTGCTTTGCTTGTTCCTTGCCGCCTTGTGCGTATGCCTTGTTTCCTGCGGCGGGGAAGAGATCTCTCAGGTAGAGAGCACCCCGGCAGAAAGCTCTGTAACAGAAAGTGCGGAGGACTCCTCTATGGAATCCGGCGAAGAACTCTCCATCGATGTGATCCAGACCCTGCGGGACTCCGCCGAGGGAATGATCGACAGCCTGACCTACAAAAACAACGGGAAAATGGGTGACTTGGACGGCCCTGCCTTCGCGGTGTATTCCGAGGTGGGATACAACGGTGCCTCCGCAACTCTGGATCTGAAGAACGCCTCTCTGCAGAGAGTGCTTCCCGACGGTCGCTACGTAAACGCTTACGCCTTCTTCGGGATCGACGTGTATTCCGGCTCTTATTGGCAGAACTGCGTGGACGTGGGCTTCTGCCGCAGCGGCGTAACCGGCAAGTGGCATTTGTTCTACAATATGTTTCAACCCTTGAACGAATCCACCTCTACTTGGTATGAATCCCGCGTTTCTCTCCCCGACGATATTTACGACATGACCTTCGCCATGGAGGGAGATCAGTACGTGCGCCTCACCGTTACCGGCCGCAACCGCGGCAGAACGGACACCGTTTTGGTGGAGGTAAAGGGCGCTAAGGCCAACGGCAGTAATACCGCTTTCCTGTTCAACGCGGCGCTGGATTACCCGCCCGACACCAAGGTGGACAGAGAGGGCAATTACAGCGAGGATTTTGCCGAGATCACCCTTGCCAACAGCGACAAGAATTTGTTCTTCAAGGATCTGTACGTTTCCGAGCTGAAGCTGTATAGCGAGTCCAAGCCCGAGGGCGAAACGTGGACCCCCGAGATGACCAATTCCACGGGCATCTGGCCGGATAAATCCGTGTCTGTGTTCGATTACGCCCCCACCACGGTGTATACCTTCGACGGGTCTTCCTACCTGATCGATCTGGATATGAACCGTAAGACGGAAGAATAAAAAACACACCCGCAAAAGAGCCTGTAAAAAGGCTCTTTTTTTCGGGTTTCTCTTGATTTTTCCACGGGTTTGGAGTATAATATTTTACTGGAGAATTATAGGGAAGCAAGGTCGGAAACGGTGACGAATTGATACCCTTGCGCCTGCAGCTTGGGGATCAAGATCTCCAAGGCTTCTGCCGTGGGGCTTTTTCCCGCCACGTAATCGTGGAAGAGGATGATGTCTCCGTTTTTCACCCCGGACAGCACGGTGTTCACCACGCTGTCCACCGACACGGAAGCCCAATCCCGGGTATCCACCCGCCAGGACCACAGCACGTAGCGGTAGCCCAGGCTGTTGACCAGCTCCACCGCCTCCCCCGTGATATCCCCGCCGGGAGGGCGGAATACCCTTGGGGTAACGCCGCAGAGATCCTGCAGAAGGAATTCTGTGGAGAGGATCTCCTTTTCCAGCAGTTCTCCGCTGACGGCAGAGACCTTACAGTGAGAATAGGTGTGGTTACCGATCTCATGGCCTTGCAGTGCCGCCATTTTTACCAGCTCCGGGTGGGCTTTTACGTTTTCCCCGATGGGGAAGAAGGTGGCCTTCACCCCGTGTTTTTGCAAAACCGCCAAGATCCGCGCCGTTTGGTCCTTGTGAGGGCCGTCGTCGAAGGTCAAGGCCAAATATTTTCCTGCGTCGGGGTTCTCCGAGAACACCAAGCCCTGCTCCTCCAGATCCTTCACCTCGAAGGTAGGGCGCAAGGCCAGCTCCTCCAACGTGCCGAAGCGGTAGCCCTGCTCCTTGGCCTTGGTCAAGAAGGTGTCCAGAATGGCCGCGTTGGTGGCAGAGGTGGGGTGGAGAAGCAATACCTCCCCGGGGTGCAGGTTGGAAAGCAGCTTTTCCAAGGCTTTTGCCTCGTTCATTTGGGAATTGTTGTCCCAATCCGCGTAGGCGTAGGACCAGAACACCGGGGTGTAGCCCAATTCTTCGCAGAATTTTAAGGTGTTCTCCGAAAAAGTTCCCTCCGGGGGACGGAAGAATTTCGCCATGGTCTTGCCCGTCAAGGCGGTGTAGGCCTCCTCCACGCCCTGTAATTCCTTTCGGAATTCTTCGAGACTGTTGATCGTTGCCATGTTTTTGTGGCTGGTGCTGTGGTTGCACACCAAATGCCCCTCTTCCGCCATGCGGGTCACCACGTGGGGAGAATTTTTGATAATTCCGGGCAGAATAAAGAAGGCACCCTTGGCATCATGCTTTTGCAGAACGTCCAGCACCTTGGCTACGTTGCCGTTTTCGTACCCTGCGTCGAAGGTGAGGTACAGCACCTTTTCCTCCGGGCTGCCCATGGCCAAGGCGTCGTAGTCCCGCCAAAGCGTATCGCCGCCCAAAAGCTGGGGCTGTTCGTTCCCTGCGGGCTTGAAGAACCAGCGGTATTCCTTGGTGCTTGCAGAGGCGGAAACTCCAAGAACACAGAAAACCAACAATACGGCAAGCGTTTTGATATATTTTCGCATAACAAACCTCCTTTCAACGGTTTGCACATAGTGTTTGCAGGGAAGGTTGGGTTTATCACAGAGAATTTTTTCATTTTGAAAAGGAGAAGTCCATATGATGGTAGTTTGGCAACCCCTGGTTTCGGTAAAGGAAGAGCCCAAGGAGTATATCCAGCAGACCGACGAGATGCTCTACGGTGATACCTGCGAGATCCTGGAGGAAGCGGGGGAGTACGTGAAGATCCGTTCCGATTACGGATACGAGGGCTACGTGTTGCGAGAAGCGTTGACAGAGCTGACCGTAGAGCCCAACGCCATGGTCTCCGTGCCCTTTGGCGATTTTCTGCCCCAAGCCATGAATTGGTATGCCCCCGTGTCGGTTTTGCCCAAAGGCGCCAGGGTGCACGTGGAGGATTACCCCGACCGTCCCCGCTACGGCGTGGGAAAGATGCACAGGGGAGAGGATCTGTACGTCCATAAGAACCATCTGCGGGAAATTCCCACCGGGGAAGGCACCGAGGAGGAACTTCGTGAACGGATCGTGAAGGCAGCTCTCAGCTACTTGGGGGTGCAATACCGTTGGGGCGGCAGAACCCCCGCAGGAGTGGATTGCTCCGGCCTTTGCTTTATGGCGTACCGCTTGAACGGGCTGACCATCTGGAGAGACGCCGATTTTGAAAAGAACCCCCACCTGCGGAAGATCACCATCGAGGAAGCCAAGCCCGGCGACTTGATGTTCTTCCCCGGCCACATCGCCATGTATTTGGGGAACGGGGAGTTCGTTCACTCCACTGCGGGAGTGGGCATGGTGGTGAGAGACACCCTGGAAAACGCTAAGGATCTGGTGGCAAGGATGCACACCGTTGCCACGTATTTTTAAGATATGAACGTAACACAGCAAGAAATCAAGGAACAAGCCGAAATTGCCCTTTCTCTGCGCACCGTATTCGCGGGGAAAAAGGGAATGGTGCGCACCTTCGGGTGCCAGCAGAACGAGGCGGACGGGGAGCGGATCTTAGGGGAGCTGGCAGACTGCGGTCTGACCCCCACGGAGGAGCTTTCCGAAGCCGACGTGGTAATTCTGAACACCTGCGCCATCCGTGAGCACGCGGAGCAACGGGTGCTGGGCATCATCGGCTCTATGAAAAAAGAAAAAGAAAAACGTCCCGATATGCTCATCGGCATGTGCGGGTGTATGGCTCAGGAGCGGCACCGCCAGGATCTGTTGATGCAGAGCTATCCCTTTGTGGATTTCCTTTTCGACACGGACAGACACCATCGGGTACCCGAGATCCTGCGGGAGGCATTGCGTTCCCGCAAGCAGAGACAGTTCGTCACCGATCTGCCCCATAACGAGTTTGGGGTGATCTCCGAGGGAACTCCCGTCTGCCGTGACAGCACCTACAAGGCCAAGGTCTCCGTGATGTACGGGTGCAACAACTTCTGCTCCTACTGCATCGTCCCCTACGTAAGAGGGCACGAACGGAGCAGAGCCTCTGCACAGGTCTTGGAGGAGGTTGGCTCCTTGGTGCAGGCAGGCTACAAGGACATTATGCTGCTGGGGCAGAACGTGAACTCCTACCGCGGAGACGTGGATTTCCCCACGCTGCTGGAAAAATGCGCCTCCTTCCCCGGGGATTATTGGGTGCGGTTTATGACCTCCCATCCCAAGGATGCGTCCCCCGCCCTGGTGCGGGTGATGGCGGAGCAGCCCAAGGTGGCAAAGCACTTCCACCTGCCCTTCCAATCGGGCAACGACAGAATTCTTTCTGCCATGAACCGCAAGTACAACCGTCAGCAATATTTGGAGAAGGCCCTTGCCATCAAGGAGCAGGTGCAGGACGTTTCCCTCACCTCCGACGTGATCGTAGGCTTCCCCACGGAGACGGAGAAGGAATTCCTTGACACCGTGGAGCTGGTGAAGCAGGTGGGCTTCGATATGCTGTATACCTTCATTTATTCTCCCCGCAAGGGTACCGTGGCGGAGAAGATGGAGGGGCGCATCCCCCACGAGGAGCAGGTGCGGCGCTTCAGTTACCTCTCCGACGTGCAAAACGAGATCGCCCAAAGGAACAACGATGCCTTCTTAGGCAAGGTACTCACCGTGCTTTCCGAGGGGGTCAACGAAAAAGGCATTCCCACGGGCAGAAGCTCGGGGAACAAGATCGTCACCTTTGATACCCCGGTTCCCCAGGGAACCTTCTGCAAGGTCAAGATCGACACCGCCAGACAGTACGCGCTGAGCGGAAGTGTACAAGATTAAAATACGAAAGGATAAAAACCCATGAACGAACAACTGAGAATTGCTTTGGAAAACTTTTTGAACGCCCTGCGCGACAGCGAAGAGGTGGTCAGATATCAAAACGCAAAGGCACTTTACCTCACCGACTCCAAGCTGGGCGCTTTGATCGGGGAGTATAACCTGCAAGGACAGCTCCTGCGGGACGAGGGCGGTAAGGAAGAGCGGGACGAAGCCCGTATCGCCGAGATCACCACAAAGCTTACCGAGCTGTACGACGAGATCATGGCCAACGAGACCATGGCGGATATGCAGGCGGCAGAGCAGGAGATCTCTGCCATCGTAAACGACGTAAACCGGGGAATGCAGTCCATTCTGCAGCCCGAAATGGAAGGCGGATGCAGCGGAAACTGCTCTTCCTGCTCCTCCTGCCACTAATTTCTATAAAAGGATAGGTTTTCGCTATGGCACTGTCACCCTTGATGCAACAATACAAAGAAATAAAAGCGCAATACCCCGATTGTCTTGTGATGATGCGCTTGGGCGACTTTTACGAGTTGTTTTTTGAGGATGCCAAGACGGCCTCCAACGCCCTGGAGCTGGTATTGACGGGGAGAGACTGCGGCTTGGAGGAGCGTGCACCCATGTGCGGTGTGCCCCACCACGCCCTGGATACCTACCTGGCGAAGCTGGTGACCAAGGGCTTCCGCGTTGCCATTGTGGAACAGCTGGAGGATCCTGCCACCGCCAAGGGATTGGTGAAGCGGGGCGTTACCCGTGTGGTCACCGCAGGTACGGTGTTTGAATCCAGCATGCTCAACGAGAAGCGGAACAACTTCCTTTGTGCCGTGTACCCTGCCCCCGACGGATACGGGGTGGTGTTTGCGGATTTCTCCACGGGCGAGGTGTTCGCCACCGATATTCGGGGGGAGGATGCCAACCGCAAGCTGGCTTCCGAAACGGCGGCCTATTCCCCTTGTGAATTCTTCTTCGTGCCGGGGATGGACGAGCCCTTCTTAAACGAGCTTTCCTACCGCTATTGCGCCATGCTCACCGAGATGGAGGCGGAGGATGCGGCTGAGGACAGAGCAAGGGAGGCGTATCTTGCCCAATACGGTGCCATTTCCCCCGAGGCTACTCCCTACGCCGTTTTGGCCATGGGCAGCTTGATCAACGTTCTGCAAAACGGCAGAATGCATTGCGACCTCCGCCATTTCCGCGCCCCCAACTTCTACGAGCCGGAGCGGTATATGGGCATCGACAGCTTCTCCAGACGGAATTTGGAGCTGTGCGAGACCTTGCGGAGCAAGGATACCCGCGGCAGTCTGTTCTGGGCGGTGGATCGTACCCGCACCTCCGCAGGTGCCAGAATGCTGAGAGGCTGGCTGGAAAAGCCCTTGGTGAGCTGTGTTGCCATCCGCACCCGCCAGGACGCGGTGGAGGCCTTGACCAACGAGGCCATCCGTCGGGGCGAGCTGCGGGACTTGTTGCAGGAGACGGTGGACATTGACCGTTTGGCAACCAAATTGGTTCACGGCAGAGCCAACGCCAGAGATCTGAAGACCTTGGAACGCACCTTGAGCTTGCTCCCCCGCATTCAGGAGCTGTTGTTCTTGTATAAAAACAACCGCCTCAGCTCCTTGGCCAAGCGGATCGAGCCCCTGCCTCGGGTGGTGGAGGCCATCTCCAAGACCATTGCGGAGGATCCCGGACTGAACGTGAAGGAAGGCGGGATCATCAAGCCGGGCTGTAACGCCGTGGTGGACGAGCTGCGGAGTATGCTGGACGACGGCAAGAGCTGGATCGCCCGCATGGAAGAAAGCGAGCGGGAGCGTACCGGCATCCGCACCTTGAAAATTGGTTACAACCGTGTGTTCGGTTATTATATTGAGGTTTCCAAATCCTTTGTGGATCAGGTTCCCGAGGATTATATCCGCAAGCAGACCCTCACCACCGGGGAGCGTTACCTCACTCCCGAGCTGAAGGAGATGGAATCCCGTGTGCTGGGCGCCAAGGACAGAGACTGCGCCCTGGAATACGAGCTGTTCTGCTCTCTTCGGGATTACGTGCTGGAGTTCCTGCCCAGATTGCAGGAAATTGCGGTTTCCCTGGCGGAAACGGACGTGCTTTGTTCCTTCGGGGAGATTTCTGCCGAAGCGGGCTACGTGCGCCCCGAGGTGGACGAATCGGACATCATCGATATCAAGGGAGGCAGACATCCCGTGGTGGAGCAGGTGCTTTCCGATACATATTTCGTGCCCAACGATTGCTATATGGATCGGGCACAGAGCCGTTTGCTGTTGATTACCGGCCCCAACATGGCAGGTAAATCCACTTATATGCGCCAGGTGGCGTTGATCGTCCTGCTGGCCCAGGCGGGATGCTTCGTTCCCGCTTCCTCCGCCCGCATCGGCGTGGTGGATCGCATCTTCACCCGTATCGGTGCCTCCGATGACCTTGCCTCCGGCACCTCCACCTTTATGCTGGAGATGACCGAGGTGGCGGAGATCTTAAAGAACTCAACCTCCCGCAGCCTCATCGTCTACGATGAGATCGGCAGAGGTACCTCCACCTTCGACGGTATGTCCATCGCCAAGGCCGTGGCGGAGCATACCTGCAAGAAGATCGGAGCAAAGGCTTTGTTTGCCACCCATTACCACGAGCTCACCGACCTGGAGCAGACCATGCCCGGGGTGATGAATTATCATATTGCCGCCAAAAAGAAGGGCAGCGACGTGCTTTTCTTGCGGAAGATCGTTCGCGGTGCGGCAGATGACAGCTACGGTATCGAGGTTGCCGCCTTGGCGGGAGTGCCTTCTTCCGTGGTGAACCGCGCCAAGCAGGTGCTTGCCGAGCTGTTGGATGCAGGCATCGCGCCTCCCAAGCCCAGAGAAGAGGACGACGGCTTGATCTCCTTCGGGGATCTTTCCGCCCAGACCGTTGCGGATAAGCTCCGCGAGACGGATCTGAACATGCTCTCCCCCTACGAGGCAATGACTTTATTGTTTGAGTTGAAGAAAATGCTGTAAGCATTACTTACGGAGGACTCCCTATGGGAATCATCAACATCCTGGATGCCCAGACTGCCAATATGATCGCCGCCGGTGAGGTGGTGGATCGCCCTGCAGGCGCCTTGAAGGAGCTGTTGGAAAACGCTCTGGATGCAGGTGCTACCCGCATCTCCGTGGAGATCAAGGGGGGCGGCAGAGCCTTTATGCGCATCACCGACAACGGAAAAGGCTTTTATCGGGACGATATTCCCAAGGCGCTCCTGCGCCACGCCACCAGTAAGATCAAGGACGGGAACGACCTGACGGAGATCGCTACCTTTGGCTTCCGCGGGGAGGCTTTGGCGGCCATCAGCTCCGTTTCCCGCATGGAGATCATCTCCCGCCACAGAGAGGAGACCGCAGGCACGCGGCTGACCTCCGATGAAAACGGCGTGGTGATGGTGGACACCGGTTGCCCCGAGGGCACCACGGTGATCGTCAAGGATCTGTTTTACAACACCCCCGCACGGCAGAAGTTCTTAAAGCGGGACGCAACGGAGGGCTCCGCCTGCGTCAGCGCCGTTTCTGCCGCCGCGGTTTCCCACCCCGAGGTGTCCTTTACCCTGACGGTGGATGGAGAAAAACGGTTTTTCACCACCGGGGACGGCAAGCTGTTGCAGGTGCTTTACGCAGTGTACGGCAAGGCCTTCGCCGCCACCTTACAGCCGGTGGAATATGATTTGGACGGGATCTCCGTTTCCGGCTACGTCACTTCCCCCGACGGGGCAAGGGGCAGCCGCAGTATGCAGATGTTCTTCGTCAACGGCAGACCCATCCGCTCCAAGACCATGATGGCGGCACTGGAAGAGGCCTTCCGCTCCTACCTCCCTCACGGGAAGTACCCGGGCTGCGTGCTGTTTTTGACCCTGCCCTTCGGTGCCACCGACGTAAACGTACATCCCGCAAAGCTGGAGATCCGTTTTGCAGACGAACGTCCTGTGTTCTCCGCCGTTTATCACGGGGTGAAGAGCGCTTTGCAGGCCAAGGAGCTGCCTCCCGAGGAGACCTCCTTTTCCCAGCCTTCCCTTGAAGAAATGCCCAAGGCGGAGTTCTTCTCCAAGGCAGAGACGGAAAAGGCGCCTGCCCCCGAAGCTCCTGCCTATACCCCTCCCGTATGGGAGCCCCGTCCCGCCCGTGAAGCCCCTGCCCGCCCAACCTTCGGCGGCAGAGACTTCTCTCCCCGCATCGGCGAGGAGGATCTTTCCGGCGAGGCCATGCTGAAGTTTGCCCAGCCCGAGGCGGAAGTTCCCCCTGTGCAAGCCGTCATAGAGGAAAAGCCATATTACCGCTTGGTAGGTGAGCTTTACAACGCCTTCTTGGTGGTGGAAACGGAAAAAGAGGTTCTTTTCATTGACAAACACGCCGCTCACGAGCGGATCTTATACGAAAAATTGGCTTCCCGCAAGGAGGTCCACAGCCAACAGCTGTTAGCCCCCATCTCCATCACCCTCACGGGGGAGGAGTCTGCGGCTCTGCTGGAAAACGCCTCCCACCTGGAGGAATACGGCTTTGAGGTGGAAGCCTTCGGAAGCGACACGGTTTTGGTGCGCGCCGTTCCCGGCACGTTGGCGGGCACCCGGGATCTGAAAGGGATCTTAGAGGGCTTCGCCGCAGACCTTGCCAAGGGAGGCAGAGTCTCCTTTGCGGAGAAATGCGACCGCGCCTTGTTTACCGTGGCCTGCAAGGCGGCCTTGAAGGCGGGCATCCCCAACGCCCCCGAGCACAACGCTTGGGTGGTGGAACGGCTGATGGAGGACGCCTCTTTGCGGTTCTGTCCCCACGGCAGACCTGTGATCCACCCCCTTCCCAGACGGGACATGGAAAAGTTTTTTGACCGTTGAGGTATTTATCTATGAAAAAATTCGAGCTGTTAAAACAATCCGGCACGGCGCGCCGCGGGGTATTCCACACGGTGCACGGGGACATTCAGACCCCCGTGTTTATGAACGTGGGCACCAGTGCCGCCATCAAGGGTGGCGTTTCCACCTTGGATCTTAAGGAGATCAAATGTCAGGTGGAGCTTTCCAACACCTACCATCTCCACGTGCGCCCGGGTGACAAGGTGATCCGCAATATGGGCGGTCTGCACCGTTTCTTCAACTGGGATAAGCCCATCCTTACCGATTCCGGCGGATTCCAGGTGTTCTCCCTGGCGGCTCTCAGGAACATCAAGGAGGACGGGGTGACCTTCCAATCCCACATGGACGGGGCAAAGATCTTCATGAGCCCCGAGATCAGTATGCAGATCCAGTCCAACCTTGCCTCCACCATCGCCATGGCTTTTGACGAATGCCCCTCCTCCGTGGCGGAGCATGGATATATCGACCGCTCTATCGAACGCACCACCCGCTGGCTGTACCGCTGTAAGGCGGAGATGGAACGGCTGAACGCCCTCCCCGACACCATCAACAGAAATCAGATGCTCTTCGGCATCAACCAGGGCGGCGTGTATACCGACCTGCGCATCCGCCACATGAAGCAGATCCGAGAGCTGGATCTGGACGGCTATGCCATCGGCGGCTTGGCGGTGGGGGAGACGGCAGAGGAAATGTACCGCACCATCGAGGCGGTGGAGCCCTTTATGCCTACGGATAAGCCCCGCTACCTCATGGGGGTGGGCACGCCCATCAACATCCTGGAGGCGGTGGACAGAGGAGTGGACTTCTTCGATTGCGTCATGCCCTCCCGTAATGCCCGTCACGGCAATCTGTTCACCTCGGAAGGCCTTTTGAATTTGAACAACAACAAATTCATGGAAGACCCCCTGCCCCTGGATGTAAAATGCGATTGCCCCGTGTGCCGCAACTACTCCCGCGCCTACATCCGCCATCTGTTCAAGGCGAGAGAAGTGCTGGCCATGCGGTTGTGCGTGATCCATAACTTGTATTTCTACAACAATCTCATGCAGGAGATCCGCGACGCCTTGGACGGCGGATATTGGCAGACCTTCAAGGAAGAGAAGGTGGAAGCCTTCTCCAAGCGCGTATGAAAACGCTTCGCGTTAAGCTTTGCTTCTTTTTGGCGGTGCTGATGCTGATATTGGCTCTGCCCGTTTCCGCAGAGGAGGCAAACCTGCCCTTTTCCTACCGTCAGGTGGACGACCGCTGGAAGGACATCCCCGTGGGAGACCTCACCATTGCGGAATCTGCCTGCGGCATCGCCACCATCTGCAACAGCGTGTATTTCCTTACGGGGCAGGAGACGGATCTTCCCGCCCTTTCGGAATGGGCTCATGATGCGGGGCTGTTCAACGCTCCCGGGGTGCCCGGCTGTTACCGCTCGGTGTTTTACTACGCGGGGGAGGCATACGGCAGAGAATACGGCTTTACCGCCACCCAATTTATATACGGCACCATTTACGACGAAAAACTGAACTCCCACCTGCTGGCAGGCGGTACCGCCGCCATCCACGTGCCGGGACATTTTATGACCGTTGCGGCATACGACCCGGAAAAGGAGATGTATCTGGTGATCGACCCCCTGCCCGGGGATTACGGCAGATACGACAGACGCCGTAAGGGTATTACCCACACCGGCGGGGATTGGCTCACCGCGAAACAGCTGACGGAGGGCTACGTGGACGTGGACGGCTTTGCTCTGTTCACCCGCGTGCTGTCCCGGCAGGAAGAAGAAATCGTAACCACTACGGCAGTATCCGCATCCCTTGCGGCTCTGCCCAAGAAATAATGCAGGAGGATCTTTCCTATGCCCAGAGTACTTGCAGATTTGTACCCCGAAAAGGTATTTTACTATTTTGAGCAGATCTCTGCCATTCCCCGCGGTTCGGGGAACGTGAAGAAGATCGCAGATTATCTTTGCTTTTTTGCAAAGGTGCGCCAGCTGGAGTGGGAGCGGGATGAAGCCGACAACGTGATCATCCGTAAGCCCGCCACCCCCGGCTACGAGGACGCCGCTACGGTGATCCTGCAGGGGCATACGGACATGGTATGCGCCAAAACCGAGGAGAGCACCCACGATTTTCTGAAGGATCCCCTGGATCTCCGCGTGGAGGACGGCTGGCTTTCCGCCAACGGCACCACCCTGGGCGGAGACAACGGCATCGCCGTGGCCTACGGCTTGGCAATTCTTGCCTCCGACGATTTGGAGCATCCTGCTTTGGAGGTGGTGTTCACCTCCGACGAGGAGATCGGTCTTTTGGGAGCGAAGGCTTTGGATATGAGCCGTCTGAAGGGCAAATATCTGTTGAATTTGGACTCCGAGAGTGAGGGCATCCTCACCGTCTCCTGCGCAGGGGGCTCCATGACCACCGTCACCCTGCCCTTTACCCGTTCCCACTAGGCGGGCAAGGTCTACAAGGTGACCTTCTCCGGGCTTTTGGGCGGCCATTCCGGCGCGGAGATCCACAAGGGACGTGCCAACGCCGCAGTGCTTTTTGGGGAATTCCTGGAGAAATGCGGCGGCAAGGTGATCTCTGCCAAAGGCGGATGCGCCGACAACGCCATTATGTCCTCTCTTACCGCAGAGGTTTTGGGAGAGGAGCTTCCCGCAGCGGCTGAGGCTTGTACCAAGGCCTTCCGTGAGAGATACCCCGAGGAAAGCATCACCGTGGAAGCGGTGCTGATGAGCGAGGACGGCGGGGACGTGGTTTCTGCTGATCTGGGCGGCTATTTGAGAAAAGCCCCCTACGGCGTGCAGGCCATGAGTGCCGAAATTGAAGGGTTGGTACAGACCTCCTTGAACGTGGGCATTCTGGAAACGGGCGACAACGCCTTTACCGCCATTTATTCCGTGCGCAGCTCCGTGGAGGCGGAGAAAAACGCCCTCAACGCAAAGGTTGCGGAGATCGCGGTGTCTTTCGGCGGAAATGCTTTGACAGAAGGGGAATACCCCGCTTGGGAATACCGCAAGAAATCTCCTCTGCGTGACTTGATGGTGGAGGTCTACGAGAAGTCCTTCGGCAAGAAGATGCAGGTGGAGGCCATCCACGCAGGTCTGGAATGCGGTCTGTTTGCAGGGGGCATCCCCGGGCTGGACGCCGTTTCCTTCGGCCCCGATATGGCGGATATCCACACCCCTGCGGAAAAGCTGTCCTTGGAATCCGTGGCCAACACCTGGCGGTATCTGCTGTCTGCCTTGGAGGCCATGCAGGATCTGCCCGAGCCCGAGGAGGAGCAGGAAGCGGAAGAGGAAGCGGCAGAGCAACCCAAGAAGAAAGGATTTTTGGGCTTATGGAATCGTCGGAAATGATGGGCACTCTGTTCATCGTCGGCACCCCCATCGGGAATTTGGGGGACATGAGCCCCCGTGCGGTGGAGACTCTGCAAAACGCGGACCTCATCGCGGCGGAGGACACCCGTACCGCGGCGCTCTTGCTGGAAAAATTCGGCATCACCGGGGCGAAGATTCTGCCCAACCATAAAT
>JAGBXS010000021.1 GCA_017629175.1 Clostridia bacterium | reverse complement strand
TAATTGGATAAGATAAAATATTCAATGATCTTTAGACTATCTTAATTATAACAAATAAAACTTGAAAAAACAACAACAAAAATAAAAAAGGTGTTGATTTTGATAATATAAAATAATAGCCAGGAAGAAGGCTTTTTCTTTGTCTTTAGCAGGTCAGTGGTTGGTTTTCGATAGTTCGAATCTGTCCACAGTTTTGCTCCCACAGGTTGCAATGTGAAATGAAATTTGCCCACATTCGCGAAGCGAATATTTCACACGCCGCAGGCGTATTTCACATTTCGCAGAAATATTTCACTTGCCCGCAAGGGCAAATTTCGTTGAAAAAAGCACTTGCGATTGCAAGTGCTTTTTTCTGGCAGGGGTAGATGGAATCGAACCATCGATGAAGGAGTCAAAGTCCTTTGCCTTGCCGCTTGGCGATACCCCTACATGACCTGTCTATTATAGCCAAAGAAACGGCGTTTGTCAAGATGAAAAATCAATTCTTGGAACTTTTTATTTTTTCTCTCTCCTCCCAAGCTCTTGCCAAGATCTCGCCGTGATCTCCTGCAAGGGGCTCGCCGCCCACCACGCGGTAGGAGTACACCCCGGGGAACATCCCTTCCTCGGTATACCGCTCCACCTCAAAGGAGAAGGAGGTCTCCTCTCTGCTCAACGTAAAGGTGATGACCTTCCCATCGTCCTTTGCAGAAACGCCCCAAAACTTGGCTTCGCTGGCATCGTCGTCCGCCTTGGCCTCCTGGGTCTCATCCAGCATGCAAGCCAAGAAGGGCACGGTGATGATACGGGTACGGGGGTCTCTGTCCGGCTTTGACTGCACAGGCAGCTGCTTGCAGAGAATATCCTTCACGTGGGTCTCCTCCCAAAGCTCACGCCGCGCGGCGGCTTCCACCGTCTCGTTGGGATCCACGAACCCACCGGGAAATGCTAACTTCCCAATGGAGGGATGCCCCGCCCTGCGGATGAGCAACACGCTGTCTCCGCGGAACAAAATGATATCCACCGTCACGGAAGGACGCTCGAATTTGGAGGCATCGTACCGCGCCAAAAATTCCGCTTCCGTCAACCCGTTTTTATCTCTTAGGTCCATATTCTCCTCCTCCGAAAACGATAGTTTTCGGCAATCAAGTTTCTTGGGAGTTGTTAAGAACCTTTCTTTTCAAAGAAAGGTTCTTAAGCGTACCCTCTTCTTACAAAGGCTTCTTCATGATCCTTCCGTTGGGGCGGGGGTACTTTTCGTCCGTCTCCGCAACCTTTTGGATCACCAGCAGGGTGTGGTCTCTTTCAAAAACCGGGATGGGCGCATCCACCACGTCTACCACCTTGCCTCCCAGAACCGCAATGGCGTTCATGGCTTCTTCCAGCTCTTCTCTGCCGCGGTTGCCCTTCATGGCAACAAAGTATCCGCCCACCTTCACGAAGGGCAAGCACCACTCGCAAAGCACGGACATCCGCGCCACCCCGCGGGAGACAACGCGGTCAAATTGCTCTCTGTAAGCCTTTTCCTTGCCCAATTCCTCCGCTCTGCCGCAAAGGGGCGTGATCTCCATCCCCGCAAGCTTTGCCGTCTCGGAAACGAAGTTCAGCTTCTTCAGCGTGGCGTCGTTGGAGGTGATTTTGCAGTCGGTGCAAGCCGCCAAGGGCAGGGAAGGGAACCCACCCCCGCACCCCACGTCCAAAACGGAATACGCGCCGTCAAACAACCCCGTCTTCAAAAGGGTCAAGGAATCGTAAAAATGCAACAGCGCCACCTCCTCGGGAGCGGTGAGAGCCGTCAGGTTCAGGCTTTGATTTACCTCCACCAAACGCTCCCCGATCACACCGAGTCTTGCGTATTGCTCTTCCGTTAATTCCGGAAGATATTGTCTTGTCAGTTCATTCAGCTTCGTCATGTTGACCTCTCTGTGCCAGTGCCACCAACAGCACCGAAATATCCGCAGGGGAAACCCCGGGTATGCGGGATGCCTTGCCCACCGTGTCGGGGCGTAAGTCGGAAAGCTTCTGCCGTGCCTCCAAGCGTAACCCGCCGATGGCGTGGAAATCCAGATCCTCGGGGATCTGCTTTTCCTCCATCTTGGCAAACCGCTTCACTTCCTCCAGCTGGCGCTTGATGTAGCCCTCGTATTTCAGCTCCACCTCTACCCGCCGTCTTACGGAAGGAGGCAAGGGATGCTCCCCGCCCTCCAAGGTGTAAAGATCCTCTAATGTGAGGAAGGGTCTGCGCAGAAAATCCGCCTTGTTGAGACCGCCGGCCGCAGGAGCGTAGCCTCGTTCCTCCAAAAGCTTGTTCAATTCCTCCGATGCAGGGAGATGGCTGTGGGAAAGCCGCAGGATCTCCTGCTTTTTCTGCTCATCCTCCGCAAGGAAGGCTTGGTATACGTCCTCCCGTACCAGCCCCGCCCGTTTACCGTAGCCGATCAAGCGCTCCTTGGCGTTGTCCTGGCGTAACAATAAGCGGTATTCACTGCGGGAGGTCATCACACGGTAGGGCTCGTCCGTGCCCTTCACCGTAATATCGTCGATCATAGTGCCGATATAGCTTTCACTGCGGGAAAGGGTCAAGGGCGCTTCCCCCTTGCAAAGCAAAGCGGCGTTGATACCTGCGATCAAGCCCTGGGCGGCGGCCTCCTCGTACCCCGAGGTGCCGTTGAACTGCCCTGCGCCGAACAAGCCCTCGATGTGCTTGAACTCCATGGTGGGCTTCAGCTGGGTAGGGTCACAGCAGTCGTATTCAATGGCGTACCCCGTGCGCATAAATACGCAATGCTCCAAGCCCTTGATGGTGCGGACAAACGCCTTCTGCACCTCCTCGGGCAGGGAAGAGGAAAGACCTTGCAGATATACCTCCTTGGTGTCCAAGCCCATGGGCTCCACAAAGATCTGGTGCCGCTCCTTGTCGGGGAAACGCTCGATCTTCGTCTCAATGCTGGGGCAATACCGAGGCCCCGTTCCCACGATCTCCCCGGAATAGAGAGGGGAGCGGTGGAAGTTCTCACGGATGATCCGATGGGTCTCCTCGTTGGTATAAGTGATATAACAGGGCAAACGGTTTTCCGCAGGGGCGTCCGACCCAAAGAGGATGGGGTTCTCGTCCCCCTCCTGTAACTCCAGTTTGTCGTAGTCGATGCTGTCTGCATGAATACGGGGAGGCGTTCCCGTCTTAAAGCGGGCAAGCTTTACCCCCATTTCCAAAAGGCTCTCGGTCAAAAGCTTTGCGGGCACGGTGTTGTCCGGTCCTGCATCGCAGGCGGCTTCTCCCACGAAGATCCGTCCGTTGAGAGAGGTTCCCGTGGCAATGATGGCGCATCTTGTGGGATAATAAGCACCGAAGGCGGTCTCTACCCCAAGCACCTTGCCGTTTTCTATACGGATCCCGGTGATCTCCGCCTGGATCAGCGTCAGATTTTCCGTCTCCTCTAACACCCGCTTCATATAATTGCGGTAGGCAACACGGTCGGATTGCATTCGCAGGGAATGCACTGCAGGTCCTTTGGAGGCGTTGAGCATACGGCTTTGCAGCATCACCGCATTGGCCGCCTTGCCCATCTCGCCGCCCAAGGCATCGATCTCAAAGACCAAATGCCCCTTGCCCGTGCCGCCAATGGAGGGGTTGCAGGGCATATTGCCCACCAGATCCAAGGTGAGGGTGAACAGCGCCGTCCGCAAACCCATCCGCGCCCCCGCAAGGGCGGCCTCAATGCCTGCGTGCCCCGCACCGATCACCGCAATATCAAGTTGTTCAGCTTCGTAAAATTTCATAGGTACCTTACTATTTTCCCACGCAGAAGTGTGAGAAGATCTCGCTTACGATTTCGTCGGAGGCGGTTTTTCCGTCTACCTCCTCAAGAGCCTGCAACGCCTGCTCCATATCCAGCCCCGCCATATCCTGGGAGAATCCCTCCAGGGTGCGCAGAGCGTCTTCCAAATGCTTCTTCGCCTTGGTCAGTGCGGCAAACTGCCTTGCTCCCACCACGATCTCTCCGAGAGACCGGGTGTCAACGTGGCCAAACCGCTCCTTTACAGCGGCTTCCAATGCCTCCAAACCCGTTTTCTCCATGGCGGAGATCACCACGGGTGTCTTGGGCAGGGAAGTCCGTACCGAGGCATCCTCTTGCAGATCGGATTTGTTCATCAGATAAACCGTCTGCTCCTCTTTGCCGCTTTCGCGGATCAGCTTCAGAACCTTCTCGTCCTCTTCATCAAAGGGACGGGAGCCGTCAAACATAGCCAGCACCAGCTCCGCTTCCTCCAGGGAACGCACGCTGCGCTGAATGCCGATCTGCTCCACCACGTCCTCGCTGTCCCGGATCCCCGCGGTATCGGAAAGGTTTAACAGCAAGTCTCCCAGCCGCACCTGCTCCTTCACCACGTCTCTTGTGGTGCCGGGGATGGCTGTCACGATCGCCCGTTCTTCTCTTGCCAAGGCGTTGAGCAAGGCACTTTTCCCCGTGTTGGGCTTGCCCAAAATACAAACGGGAATGCCCTCGCTGATGGCTTTGCCGTAGGCGTGGCTGTCGCAAAGTGTTTCCGTTTCACGGCAGATGGCCGTCAAACGCTCCCGCATCTCTTCCACGGAAACGTCCGTCATATCCTCGTCGGGGTAATCGATGAAGGCGTACACCGAGGCGATCAAAAACCGCAGTCTGCCGCAGAGATCCTGCAACTTCTCGGAAAGCGCCCCTCTGCATTGCAGTAGGGAAACGGTGAGATATTTTTCACTTTTGGCATCGATGAGCCCGCCCACTGCCTCCGCTTGGGAGAGGGAGAGCTTTCCGTTCTGAAAAGCACGGCGAGTGAATTCCCCCGGCCCCGCAGGAAATGCTCCCGCGGTAAAAACGGCGCTCAAAAGCTTTTGGGTCAACAAAATACCGCCGTGACAGCAAAGCTCCACCACGTCCTCTCCCGTAAAGGAGCGGGGGGCTCGGAAGACCGT
>JAGBXS010000020.1 GCA_017629175.1 Clostridia bacterium | reverse complement strand
TCCATCGGGGCGCCCTATGAGGATCGGTTCACCGTCACCCACCAGGGCGTGGACTCCTCCAAGGGCGGCGAGGTGGTCACCATCCATCCGGGGTATAAGGAATAAAAATACGAAGCGTTAAGAACCTTTCTTTCGAAAAAGAAAGGTTCTTAACAATCTCCAAAGAAACCTCAGTGCCGAAAGCTGTCGCTTTCGGAGGAATGAAAAAAAGCCGGTGCAATTTCACTTTGATTGCATCGGCTTTTATCTCTCCACAAAAAAGGAACGGTGCTTTGACCGTTCCCAAAATAAAAATTCTTTGGGGATTCTTAAGGGGCCTTTCTTATAAGAAAGACCCCTTAAGCGTTCTTTAATTGCTCGCGTATTTCTGCTTGGTTTGGTTGATCTTGGACTGCTCCACGTTCTGGGTGGGATACCAGCCCTTTTCCTTCATTTTGTCGTAGATCTCCTTCTGCATCTGCAGGGTACGGGTGAGAGAAGAATCGAAAACGCCTCTCACCTTGGCAGTGGAGGATTCGATGGAGCCGTGAAGGTAGAGGTCCCCCACGCCCTTGGTGGTCAGGAGAAGGCTCTCCATGAGGTTTTTGTCGTCCATGTGGTTTCCTTTCGATGAAATGTTACAGTACGTTGTAGAGGCTGTTAAACAGCTCGCTGTGGCTTGCGGCAAGCCCGCTGACGAAGTTTTTCAGCTGGGGATCGGTGAGCTTGGCGGCGCATTCGGTACACTGGGTCATCAAAAACTGCTCGTGTCCCAACGCATCCTCCAAGTACAGAAGTTCTTTTTCGCTCATGAAGCATCCTCCTTTGAAATTTTTACAAAAAACTCTTTACATCTCCCCGGGGTTTATGGTAAACTAAGGAAGTAAAGTGTCCTGCTGTTATCTTTGCCTGTTTTTGGGAACGCTATGCAGGAATGAAAAAGGAAGTGGCTTTTTATGAGCGAATACGAGATCGGATGCGTGGCGGTGGGTGACCTCAGCACCAACTGCTACGTGGTAAAAAAGAAAGACACGGGAGACGCCTGCGTCATTGACCCGGGGGACAACCTGACCTTGATCCAGGATCTTCTCCACCGCATGGAGGCCAAATGTCGGCTCATCCTGCTGACCCACGGGCATTTCGACCACATTCTTGCCGTGGAGCATCTCCGCAGTGAGCGTGCCCCCGTTTGCATTCATAAAGAGGATGCTCATATGCTGACGGAGCGGGATATGTTCTCCCAGCTGATCCCCTACGATCCCCGTCCCATGGAGGAAGCGGATTACGTGTTTGAAAAAGAGGGCAGCTATACCGTGGCGGGGTTTACCTTCTACGTGATCCCCTCTCCCGGCCACACCAAGGGAAGCGTTTGTTATCTGTTTGAAGACAATCTGTTCACCGGAGATACCTTGTTCCAAGGCAGTATCGGCACCTTGAACTTCGGAGGCAACGCCGCTGACATGGAAGCCTCCCTGCGGATGCTTTGCAACCTTCCCGTGGATTACACCGTTTACCCCGGTCACGACGGGAAGACCACCCTCTCCGACGAGATTGCAAACAACCCCTTTTTGAAAGAATTCAGGAGAAAATGAACATGAAAAGATGGATCTCTGCCGCCCTCCTTTCCCTGCTCTGCCTGCTTTTGCTTTGCGGATGCGCCCCCGGTCCCATCAACGACGGGGAAACTTATCTGGACGGTGCCTGGTATTTTTCCGACCCCTCCCTGGGGCTGAACGTAGGCTATAATTTCTTCCCCGACGGCGGCGGGTATCAGTTCATCGGCAGTACGGTGAACCCCATCCGCTACGGCGTTTACGAGGGGAACATTTACATCGCGGTGGGTGACGGCCCTGCCGACAGCTTTTCCTTTGAGCAAAAGGGCGACACGCTGGTCATCGGCGGGCTGGAATATCTCTACGCACCGGAGGATGAAAGCGGGTCGCAATCCGTGGGAGAGGCTGTCTCCGCCACGGAGTCTGTATCTTCCGATCCCCTTGCACCGGGAGGGATTGCGTTTTACGTGATCGCGGTGATCGCCTTCGGCTTGGTGATCTTTATTCTCATCTGGGTGGTCCGCACCTTCCGCAAGAAGAACTGATTTCCCCAACAGAAAGAGTGATATTTTGAAAAAACTGCTTTGCCTTGCCTTGGGGTGCTTCCTGCTCCTTGCGGGATGCGCACCTCACGAGCATACCTATTCCCATACGGTGATCCAACCCACCTGCACGGAGATGGGCTACACTGCCCATACCTGCCCTTGTGGAGATACCTATTTCTCCGATTACCGCGCCACCGTCCAGCACACCTACGGGGACTGGGTGGCGGGCATTGAGGCTACCATGACCTCCGGCGGTGAGGAATACCGCATTTGCAAGATCTGCGGGCATTTGCAGACCAAGGATACCGAAAGCACCTCCGCCCTGCCCAAGGTATATCTCACCGAGGACGGAAGCGTCTCCTATTCTCATAAAGAACTGCAATTCACCTGCGAAAACGGTGCCGCCCTCCCCCACGGCGAGGAAAAGGCGGAAATTACCCTGCAATTTACCAAGAACGGCAACAGCTTCCCCGTGGATCTGGGCTGGGGCGCGCAAGCGGTCTACCGCTTGGATCCCTGCCTGCCCGATCTGACCTTTGCCCGTGCCGCCGCGGCAGAGGTGCTTTGGAACGCCTGCCGTCAGCTCCGTGACGGTGCCTCGGACTCCCCGGAATGGTATCCCGCACTCACCGTCGGCGGGTATCCCGTGCAGGTGTTCAGAGGGGAGACCTATTTGGGGCTTTACCGTCTGACCCCTCCCGCGGGGGATTGGGCTTACGCCTACGAAGGCTTCCACGGCAGTCCCACGGCGGTGATCTCCGCCGATGCGCACAACGAGCAGTGCCTCTTCCTGGCCAACCCCTCCTTTGAAGAGGGGACGGAGGGCTTTTCCGTGCTGTATTGCTCCACGGAAATCACGAATTGGGCAGAGGAAAGCTTTGGCGGCTTCTCCCGCTTTGTGCGGCAATCCACCGACGATGAAATGAAAAAACAGCTCTCCCAATACACCGACCTCACCGCGCTGATGGATCACTTCCTGCTGACGGTGCTGTTCGGCTCCGGCAACGGAGACACCGCAGGAACGTTGTGGGCCACCGCCGACGGCGTTCACTGGACGCCCTCCTTCTCCTCCCTCCATACCGCCTACGGTCTTACCGAGGATGGCAAGCAGACCGCCGCAACGGAGGGTGTTCCCGCCTATTCCCAATGGGAGGTGTTGACCTACGAGGGAGACAATCTTCTTTGGAAACGGCTCTGTACCGTGTTCGGGGAGGAATTGAAGGTGCGGTATTCCCAGCTCCGCGCCACGGTGTTCCGCTCCCCCTCTCTGCTGTACGAAAGCTTCCGCAAGCAGCAAGGAGAAATCGAAGCGGAGCTTTTGGAAACCGAAAAGGAGCTGCATCCCGCCCTTGCCGCGGATGCGGTGGAAACAGAAGTGATCTCCCGCTATCTCCAGACCCGTCTGTCCGCCATGGATGCCTGGATGGGCTACGGCAAATAAGCGAAAAGGGATAGCGAAATCGCAAAAAACTATTGACAAACCCCAAAAATCGTGTTATAATTGCCGCAACTTCATAAAAGCTGTGACGAGGACAAGGGCATTTGCTTTTTCGGTTTTCAGAGACCTGCCGTTTGGTGCGAGGCAGGAGCCGCGGGAATTGCTTATCACCTCCGAGCCGCGGAGCTGAGCCTTTTGGTCAGGCTTCGACGGAGTTTCCGCCGTATAAAGGGAAGAACGTTGGTTGACGTGTCAAATGAGTGGTTGTAAAGTTTGGTTTTTTATGGACTTTATCTCGTTGCAGATAAAGTCCATCTTTTTTCCTCTCACAAGGCGGCGCCAAGCAGAAACATCACTTCACGAAAAAGGAAGGTAACAGACTATGGAACAACAAACCAAACTTATTGCCGAACGTCTGAGATGGGCTCGTATCAATGCCGACGTCTCCCCCGAGACGCTGGCTTCCGCCTGCGGTGTTACCGTAGAGGAATATTTAGAGCTGGAAAAAGGCGAGAAGGATTTTTACTTTAACTTCTTGTACAACTGCGCCCTGACGTTGCAGATGGACCTCTCGGAGCTGGTCTCCGGTACAGACCCCAAGCTGGGCTTCTTCACCCTCACCCGTGCGGGAGGCGGTATGCCCATCCGCAAGGGAGACGGCTTCCACTACCGTCACGTGGCGCCCTTCTTGAAGAACCGTCTTTCCGAGCCCTTTGTGGTCACCGCGGTGTACGATCCTGCCAAGGAAAGCGCTCCCATTGAGCTGGCCACCCACCCGGGACAGGAGTTTGACATGGTGCTGGAGGGACAGCTGAAGATCCAGCTGGACGACCACATCTTTATTCTCAACGAGGGCGACAGCATCTTCTATGAATCCGAGCATGCTCACGGCATGGTTGCCCTGGGCGGTAAGGACTGTAAGTTCTTGGCCATCGTTCACAAGGAGGAAGGTACCCCCGAAAACCAACCCGTTCTCCAGGAGACCCCCTTCCTGCCCCCCGTTGTAGATTCCTTCTACGATCCCGTAGCTTACAACAAGCGTTACGAGAACTGTGTCTACAAGCGTTTTGTTACCGAGGAAATCGATGAAAACGGCAGACTGAAGAGCATTGACTTCAACCCGCCTTCCGACTTTAACTTTGCCTATGACGTTATGGACGCCCTGGCAGAGAAATCCCCCAACAAGCGTGCCTTGGTTTGGGTGGATGACGATCTCACCCGCAGAGATTTCACCTTTAAGGAATTGCAGGATGAGGTCAACCGCACCGCCAACTATTTTGCCTCCCTGGGCATCGCCAAGGGCGACCGCGTGATGCTGGTGCTGAAGCGGCACTATCAGTTCTGGTTTGCCATCCTGGCACTGCATAAGCTGGGTGCCGTGGCCATCCCCGCCACCAATCAGCTGGTGGAAAAGGACTTCGTCTACCGCTTTGATGCGGCAGGAGTCACCGCCATCTGCTGTACCGCAGACGGTAAGGTAGCGGAAGAAGCGGAAAAGGCCGCCGCCAAGTGCGACACCGTCAAGACCTTGGTCATGGTCAACGGCTCCAGAGAGGGCTGGCACGATTATGACACCGAGGTGCGCCGCTTCTCCAAGCGTTTCGACAGAGTGGAAACCAAGCTGGAGGAGCCCATGATCATGCTGTTCACCTCCGGCACCACCGGGTATCCCCGTATCGCCACCCACGACCACGGCTACGCATTGGGTCATCTCATCACCGCCCGCTGGTGGCATTGCGTGGATCCCGAGGGATTGCACTTCACCGCATCGGATACCGGCTGGGGCAAGGCGCTGTGGGGCAAGCTTTACGGCTGTTGGTTCTGCGAGTGCGCGGTGTTCGTTTACAACTACGAGCGGTTTGACCCGGAGAGAATGCTCCCCTTGTTTGCACAGTGCGGCGTGACCACCTTCTGCGCGCCCCCCACCATCTACCGCTTCCTGATCAAGTGCGACCTTTCCAAATACGATCTTTCCACCATCCGCTACGCCTGCACCGCCGGCGAGGCCTTGAACCCCGAGGTATGGAACAAATTCCACGAGGCCACGGGCTTGAAGATCATGGAGGCCTTCGGTCAGACGGAGACCACCCTGACCATCGGCAACCTCTACGGCGAGACACCCCGTCCCGGCTCCATGGGCGTTCCCTCCCCTGCTTACGACGTGGACGTGGTTCGCGAGGACGGCACTCCCTGCTCTGTGGGTGAGGTGGGCGAGATCTGCGTACGCATTCCCCAGGGTCAAAAGCCCTACGGTCTGTTCATGGGCTATTACAGAGACGAAGAGAAGACTTCCGCCGCCATGCGGGGCGGACTGTACCATACCGGCGACACCGCATGGAAGGCCGAGGACGGCTTCTATTGGTACGTGGGCAGAACCGACGATCT
>JAGBXS010000019.1 GCA_017629175.1 Clostridia bacterium | reverse complement strand
CGGATGGGCTGATGGGCGGCAAAAACCATGTGGGAATGGAAAATCGGGTTCAGTTTCATAAGCGTGACCTGCCTTTTTTCGTTTCGTTGTACTTAGTGTAGCATAAAAGAAAGGGATTTGCAAGAGTATCGGGCGCAAAACTATATCAATAAGCAAGCCTTCGAATCCGCCCTATACAAAACGGCAAGCCGTTTTGGAACCTTGGGTTTTCGTTTTTTAGGTGTCCGGGGGGAAGGAATCGTGATTGTTCACAGTCACGGCAACACGCACTACACCATGAAAAACGACATGAACCATTACTGATCCAATGTCGAACGGGCGCACAGCTGTATCGATCTGCGTGGTATCGGTTACGCCCTACGAAAAATGCCGCCATAAAGGCGGCATTTTGAAACCTTGGGTTTTCGTTTTTTAGGTGTCCGGGGGGAAGGAATCGTGATTGTTCACAGTCACGGCAACACGCACTACACCATGAAAAACGACATGAACCATTACTGATCCATGTCGCTTTTTTATGCCATGTCGTTTTTATTAGGCATGAGGAACCGATAGTAACGGTTTAATCCCCAGCTTGGGTTCATGCCTGAGCGGCTTCGATAATTGCAGAGAAGTCTGCAGCCTTCAAAGCTGCGCCGCCGATGAGGCCGCCGTCAACGTTGGTCTTGCCCAACAGCTCAGCAGCGTTCTTAGCGTTCATAGAACCGCCGTACTGGATGGTGGTAGCCTCTGCAACAGCCTCGCCGTAGAGGGTTACCAAGGTAGCGCGGATGTGAGCGCAAACCTCTTCTGCCTGGTCGGAGGTAGCGGTCTTGCCGGTACCGATTGCCCAAACGGGCTCGTAAGCGATGATGATGTTAGCCATCTGCTCTGCGGTGATGTCCAGCAGGTCGATCTTGGTCTGCATAGCGATGATCTCGGGGGTGATGCCCTGCTCACGCTGCTCCAACAGCTCGCCTACGCAGAGGATCACCTTCAGGCCTGCTTCCAGAGCAGCCTTTACGCGCTGGTTAACGGTGAGGTCGGTCTCGCCGAAGAACTGACGTCTCTCGGAGTGGCCGATGATGACGTACTCAACGCCGCATGCTACCAGCATGTCTGCGGAGATCTCGCCGGTGAAGGCGCCGCTCTTTGCCCAGTGGCAGTTCTCTGCGCCGATCTTGATGAAGGAGCCTGCTGCTGCCTTAACAGCCGCGTCGATGTCAACGTAGGGAACGCAAGCGATCACCTCGCATCCGCTAACGTCCTTACCCTCGTTTGCCGCCAGGATCTCGCCGATGAGCTGAGTAGCCTCTGCGGGGGTCTTGTTCATTTTCCAGTTGCCGGCAATAATTGCCTTTCTGACTGCTTTATTCATAGTGATAAATCCTTTCTTTTTTACAATTCAATTGCGTCGATCTTATCTATCGGTCATTGCAGCGATGCCGGGGAGGTCGATGCCTTCCAGGTATTCCAGAGAAGCGCCGCCGCCGGTGGAGATGTGGCTCATCTTATCGCCGAAGCCCAGGGTGTTCACAGCTGCTGCGGAGTCGCCGCCGCCGATGATGGTGGTAGCTTCGGTCTCAGCCATAGCCTTTGCTACAGCGATGGTACCTGCCGCCAGAGTGGGGTTCTCAAATACGCCCATAGGACCGTTCCAAACCACGGTCTTCGCACCCAGAACCTCAGAAGCGAACAGCTCACGAGTCTTGGGACCGATGTCCAGACCCATCATATCCTCGGGGATAGCGGTGGAATCAACGGTAACGGTCTCGATCTCAGCATCGATGGGGCTGGGGAAGGAAGCCGCGCAAACGGTATCTACGGGGAGAAGCAGCTTCACGCCGTTCTCTTTTGCCTTTGCCAGCATATCGCGGCAGTAATCCAGCTTCTCGTTGTCTACCAGAGAGGTACCGATGGAGTAGCCCTGCGCCTTCAGGAAGGTGTAAGCCATACCGCCGCCGATGATCAGAGTGTCGGCCTTGGTCAACAGGTTAGCGATAACGTTCAGCTTGTCCGCAACCTTAGCGCCGCCCAGGATGCAAACGAAGGGACGAACGGGGTTGTTGACAGCGTCGCCAAGGAACTTCACTTCCTTAGCCATCAGGTAGCCGTTTGCGGATTCCTTCACGAAGGAAGCAACGCCAACGGTAGAGCAGTGTGCGCGGTGAGCGGCACCGAATGCATCGTTAACGAACAGGTCTGCAAGGGAAGCCAGATCCTTGGAGAAAGCCTCCACGTTCTTGGTCTCCTCGGGACGGTAACGGGTGTTCTGGAGAAGAACTACGTCGCCATCCTGCATAGCGGCAACAGCTGCCTTAGCGTTCTCGCCCACAACCTCGTCGTCAGCGGCGAACACTACGTTCTTGCCCAGCTTCTCGGAAAGGCGAACGGCAACGGGAGCCAGAGAGTACTCGGGCAGGGGGTTGCCCTTGGGTTTGCCCATGTGGGAACAAAGGATGACCTTTGCGTTCTGCTCCAACAGATATTTGATGGTGGGAAGAGCAGCTACGATACGGGTCTCGTCGGTGATGACACCGTTCTTGATCGGCACGTTGAAGTCGCAACGTACCAAAACACGCTGACCGGTTACTTTGAGATCTTCTACGGTTTTCTTAGCGTTCATTGATATTTCTCCTCTGTATATAAATGTTATTTTTATCCAAAAAGTATTCTATCACATCCGCAGGCGTTCGTCAAGCGTTTGCTTTATGATTTTCTTCCCCGCGGGGGTGGTTTTTTTGTAGAAAGTACCTATTCCTCTTCCGGGACGTCCACCGGCGGGTGGAGAATTGCCTCCAGCTTGGGTAAGTATGCCGCAAGATCCTCTTTTCCGTGGCGGATCAGGGAGGAAAGGCGGCTGCTGTCGTCCACCATTACGTAGGAAAGAAGCTCGGTGGTCAGCCCGCTGATGGAGGGATCGATGCCGCCGAACACCGTGGCGAAATCGAAATATTGGGAGTCTAAGATGATCTCCAGCATGCAGGATTGATCGTTGTCCGCAGAATACAGGGAGATGTAGGTCTCCTTCTCTGCGCGGCGGATCAGGAATCCTCCCGCGGTGCAAAGTGCGGAAAGCCCAAGGCCGCTTTTCGCGGGGTTGTTCATCAGCTTGGGTACGGAAAGAACTCTGCCGTTTACGGACACGGGGCAGGAATAGCGGTCGCTGCCCTCCTTCTTGGGCATGGGCAATATGCCGTAGGATCGGTTTCCGCCGGCGTAAAGCGCCTTGAGGAATTCCAACTGTTCGATGAGGAAGCCCACTCTTCCCGCCATAAAGGCCTTTTGTGCTTCCACGCCGTCCAAGGGATGGCGGCTTTTGCTGTCGAAGATTCCCCGTTGCAGGGAGATGGCTTCCAGATAGGTATCTTTTTCGTAGGGGAAGGAAAGCATCCCTGTTTCGTCATATACCAAAATAGAGTCTCTGCCGCAGCTCCAAAGCAAATTGGGCAGCAGGGTATCGTGATCCGGGGAGGAATAGCCGAACACGTCCTTTGCCAGGTCGTGGCTGGTGCTGTTCATCACCGCTTCCGCGATGGTTTCGCTGTAGGATCGGAAGGCCTCGTAGGTCCACTCCCCTCTCAGCACTAAGTTCTCGGGGCGCTCCAGCCCCGCTTTTTCCACCAGATCCCGATCGTAGAACACCACGAACGTCTCGTCATTGCTTTGGGCAGAGGGATCGGGCATGGCGTAGATCTCTCCGCGGTATGCCAGCTCGGAGGCGGAAGTCGGATCCAGGCAGGCGGCATTGGGGTCAAAGTAGGGCAGCTGCTTCACGTCCTGCAAAAGCCCTGCGGCAAACAGCTGGGCAGTGGTCTCCCCGGAATAGCACAGCAGATCTCCTGCGGCAACCCCGCTTTCCATAGCCGCGGTGAGTACCTCTGCGATCTCGTCCTCGGGAACGGTGACCACCGTCAGCTCCATTTCGTAGGCAGAGAGCAACAGCTGATTGCGGTTCTGCAAGGCGTTGTGCATCGAGCCTGCGGCGGATTCGTCTCCCAGGAATACCGTTTCGTCCGGGGTAAGGACGGTGAAGGTCTGACCGGTGATGGCTTCCACCTCACTGCTTTCCACCGAGGGAAGCTGGCTGAGGATCTCTTCCATGATCTGGGATTCCGTCTTGCTCTCCTCCCCCGGCAGGGAGACCTCCGGGGTGGGCATCACCACGTTGGTGCAGGACACCAAAAGGAGGATGGACAAAAGAAGGAGTAGAATTTTTAAGGGGAGCTTTGTGTGGTTCATAATGGGTATCCTTTCGTGGGATAGGGTATGATGTTAACAAATATGCGTGGTGGGGGGATGCAAGTTTACGTTGCGGAAGGGGTAGATCAGACTCGCAGGAGACCCCTGCGGTTTTGCTTCCCGCTGTTTAAGGCACACGTTCATTCCCCTGCCGAGGCAAGCAGTTCACCGAAATCCGTCACGAACCGGTCGGCAAAGGCGTGCATTTCGGGATGCTCGTGGGGACTGTGGGGGTCGTACACGCCCAGGACGCCAAAGCCGTCCTCCTTGGCCATACGGCAGTATTTTCCCCGATCCTCCACCACAATGCATTCCGCGGGGGTGAGCCCCATGCGTTCTGCGGCGGCGTGAAAGATCTTCATGGAGGAGGCCTTGAACTCCCCTACGTCGTCACTGCCCATATAGAAATCGATCCATTCCTCCAGCCCCAGGCGTTGCAGTAACCCTGCGGAAAGCTGTTTTGGGGTATCGCTGGCAATACAAACGGGGATCTGATGCTTTTTCAAAAGCTGTAAAAGCGGAAGGGCGTAGGGCTTGTAGGGGATGGAGGTGTTGTACTTCTCGCGGATGAACTCCCACTTCCCCTCCCAGCCGCCGGGGAACTCCTCCCGGGGGATGACCCAATACTCCATGGAATCCACCAAAGTGCCGTCCATGTCAAAGAGAAAGGCTTGTTTGCCTTTCAGGTATTCATATTTCGAACCGAACAATTGGTACAGCTTCATATTGGTTCGTCCTTTGTATCGTGCAAAGCCTTCACCTCTCGGGCGAAGGAGCGGATGGAATAGTGATCGTAGGGGGCAATGCCTACGCTGAAGGTGTCCTGCAAGGGGTCGGAAAGATCCTCGGGGATGCCTTGCTTGCCCAAGAAGGCTCCCATAAAAGAGCCCACGGTGGCACCGTTGCAATCGGTGTCCAGCCCGCATTCCACGGCGAAGGCCACGGCCTCGCGGAAATCGTGGTGATAACGGGTGATGGCGGCGATGCAGAAGGCGGCGTTGTTCAGGGTATGCACCCAGTTGTAGGTCTTTCTGAAGGTCAACAGCGTATCCAGCAGTGCCTCGCGGGGGAGGTCGCTTTTCGCCAAGTCTCTTGCCCACACCGCCATCTCGTAGAAGCGGCTCTTCTTGGGGATAACCGCCAGGGCGGCTTCAAAGCAGGCGTCTATCTCCTTCTCCGTAAAGGCGGCGGAAATCAAGGCGGCGAAGAACATCTCGCCGTAGATGCCGTTCCCCGTATGGGAGAAATAAGCGTCGGTGTGAGCCATGCGGGATGCGGCCAAGGGGTCGCCCGCCGCCAGATAGGCAAAGGCGTCACAGCGGATCTGCGCGCCGATCCATTCTCTGTACGGGTTGAGGTAGGTGTTGACCTTCGCCTCCCGCAAAAGCTCCGCTGCGCCATGGGGCTTGTACCAGGGGGTACACTGGTCAATATTCAAAAAGTTCAGGTATGCTTGGTTTTCTGCGGTGCAGACAAAGCGGAAGGGTAATTTTCTCGACCAATGATCCCCCACGTCCCAGGAGTCAAAGGCCGTCCCCTTTTCTCTGACCAAAAGATAATACAGCACGGTGAAGCGGGTGTCGTCATCCAAGGGCATACCGCAGATCTTTTCGTCGGTGGCGGCACCCTCGTTGCGCCGCTCCCCGGAGACGGTGGGGACAAAGGAGCGGATGGGGTACTTCCCCGCCTCCTTGTACCACTTGATGATATCCTCGGATCTCCAGCCCTCCACGGGCTGACCCCAAGCACAGCCGATGCAACGCCCCAGCCATGCGCCGTGGAAATAGTCTTCGCGGGTGTCTGCGTCGGACTTTTTTAGGGTGGAAGCATCGCTTTGGGCTTCGATCTCTGCAAGAAGCGAGGGCTCGCAGTAGGGGTAGTCCTCCCGCATGGGCAGTGCTTGCAGCTCATCGTACAGTGCCATGAGCTGTTCTTTGCTCTCGGCGGAAGCGATCCTTGCCCGAAAGGCTTCTTTGTCGATGGCTCTGCCCTCCTCGAAAAGCTGATCCAGCTCCTCGGTGAGCAGGGTGGAAAGGGTATTGTATCCTGCCATAGTTATGACCGTTCCTTTCGCAGCCCGCTTCTTGCGGGCGGTCTTAAAAGATTTTATTTCTCCTTATTGGGCGGCTTCCACGCCCATGACGGCCAGCTCGGAGACGGAAATAAAGCCCGCGTCTCCCCCTGCCGTGCCGAAGAGGCGGATGCCGTCGCAGGTGATTTCTTCAAAAGTAAAGGTGTATACCTCGAACTGAGAGCCAAACACACTCTGGCTGTTGCCCACCGGGTAAGCGGGAGACACCGTTGCCTCCACGTCCACCCAAGCACCGTCTTTGAAAGCTTGCAGCTTTAAGGTTCCGCCCGAAAACCAGCCGCCGTTGCCGAAGTGCATCCCCTCGGTGAAGGTGACGGTATCCACGGTGCAAGGCGCCTTGAACAGATAGCCCACGTATTCGTCGTGAGCACCGAAATACCCGCAGTAGGTATCGTACTGCATGGTGTTTCCCCCGCCGGTCTTGCCGTCGTTGATGACGTAAATATCCTTGCTTCCCGACCCTGTGGGCAGGGAATCACTGCAGATGGGGAGCATGATGGGTGCCAGATTGCGGTAGGTGCCGACATCGGGATCCTCCACCGCCGCGGCGCCGCTGATCTTTACGGTCTGCTTTTCGGAAACGGTGTTCCCCAACACGTCGGTGACGGTGCAGGTGATGGTATAGGTGCCGTTTTTGGAATAGCGGTAGCCCGCCACGTTGTCCTTGGCAACAAATCCGTCGCCGAAGTCGATCAGAGTGGATCTGATCCCCGGCACGGAGTACGCCCACAGGCTGACGGTGACTCTGTCCTTGTCCGCCGCCGCGGAGAAGGTCATCACAGGGGATTCCGGCCATTGCTCCAAGGCCACGGGAGACACCTTTTCGGGCGTGAGGGTGTAAAGCCCCTCCCCGTTTTGGGTCAGCCGTGATTTGAACAGCTCTGCGGTGGTATCCACGGCGTTTTGCAGGGTATAGTTGGTGTAAGAAAATTTTGCGGTGAGGGTATCCAGGTTGTTTTTGTATTTTTGGGGGATCTTTTCATAGCCCAGCATAGTTCCCAGCACCCCGCCGACGGTGGAGGGGTTGCAATCGCTGTCCTGGCCGCAACGCATGGCGATGGTCATGGATTTTTCAAAATCCCCTTCCCCGTAGAGAAGGCCCATCAGCACGTAGGCAGAGTTGATCTTGGCGTCGATGTTTGCCCCGTGGGGATAGTAGCTGACGCATCTGTCGTCGTTCCCCCATTTGTCCTGAACGGCCTGCCAGGTTTCTTCCCAGGGAAGGCCTTTTTCGTAACCGTGGAGAACCTCGTTCATCACGGTTTTGTATTCCGTATCCTGAGGAACGGCCTGCAAAGCCATTTCCACGGCGGTATAGATATCGTCTGTGATGAAGGCCGCCGCCGTCAACGCGGAAACGAACACGCCGCCGTACACACCGTCGCCGTAACAGATCATATGCCCTATTTCAAAGGAACGGTTTGCCGCCGCCATGGGGTCGCCTCCGTAGATAAGCCCCAGGAAGTCCGCTTCGATCTGCCAGTCGATATCGTCGCAATGAAGGTTGTTGTCGTAATGCCCGCAAAGGGCGGGAGCGATTCCCTTTTGCAGATTTTCCCGTGCTTGCTTGTTGGCGTGGTCTAAGCTGTATTCGCTTTTGGCAAAGGCTTCCCCCAAAAGCTCCAGGCTTGCGTTCAGACCGTTGGTCTCCATGACCTCCAAAAAGGTCATTTCCACGTACAGATCGTCCTGCCAGAAGGCGTCGTTGATGTTCAAAGCGGAAAAGTCAATGATATCGGCTTCGGGCATGATGGTGCCCCAGTATTGGAACTCCGATTTTGCGCCGTAGACCACTCCCGCCATCTGACCGACCCAGCCGCCAAGGATCTTATCCTGTATCTGCTCCTCGGTGAAGGAGTAGGTCACAGGCTCCTCGGGAAGGGAGCTTTCTGCCGAGACCTCCTCGGAGGGGGTGGATTCTGCGGGCGCGGGGACTTCCCCACAGCCTGCAAGCAAAAGACAGATCACCAGCGAAAGAAGGGTGAGCGTTTTTTTCATAAGCAGTCTCCTTTTTACGGTTGAAGTTGGTTTTTTCATTTTCACAAGTCCTGCAGGGCCACAAGTCCGTCCTCCAGCAGGTCACGGATCAGCAACAGCCGTTTTTCCGGCGGGGCGGCTTTATATTCCTTTTTCCAAAGCGGGGTTGCCAAGGGGCTTTTTGAGATCTCCGTGAGAGGGAACTCCTTGGTTTTGACCATGCAGTAAAAGGCCTTTGCATCCGCAAAGATCTCCACCTCCGTCTCCCCTTTGGTGAAGACGTGGGTCTGCTCCCCGTATTGCTCCTTGTAAGTATAGACAAAACCCTTTTGCACCAAGCCCTCCAGGGTGTTTTCTACCTGGAGCGGGGTGACCATCCCGGAAAGGGTGGGATCCTTGGGGCGGGAAAGGGGCTTCCCCCTGCGGCGGCGTTTGATCTCGTCGTCCAGCTCTTTGTGCCGTTTGTAATATTGATACAGACCGAAGCAAACGCCCGCGGCGGAGATACTGCGCAGAAGCAGTTCAAAGGGAACGGTGCTCCACTCCCCCGTCCAGAAGGCAGAGGGCCACCAATACACCTCGCCGCCACGGACGAAAATAGGCGTCAGAAACGCCAGCACCACCGAGCCGGTGTATCCCAGCCGACGGCGAAAGTCCAGCATGAAATAGTGAAAAGAGCTTCTCACGAAGAGATCCTCCTTATTCGGCAGACAATACGTCCGCAATCATCTGTAATTTACGCTCCTCCGATGCCTCGCGGTAGGGGGCTTTTTGATACTCGGGGAGCAGAGGGCATTTGGAAAACTCCGTCATGGGCTGTTTTCCCTGCTTGATCATGCAGTAGAAGGTTTCCTTGCTGTTGTAAAGCTCCACCTGCAAGCCCTTCTTTTGGTAGGTGTATACCTCTTCCCCGTAGCTTTTGGAAAAACGGTAGGAAAACCCGCGGGCTTCCAGGCAGGCCAAGGTGTTTTCTACCTCCCTGCGGCTGACCATGCCGTCCCCGTCCAAAACGGCTTTGGGGGATTTTTTGGGCTCGTCCTTCCACTCCAGGTCTTTGTCCATGGGCTCGTCCTCGTAGGGGTCGGGGAGGGTGCTCCAGATCCCGCCGAACCCGCGGATGGCGCGGCGAACCTCCCATCTCCTGCCCGTGCCGGAAAAGAACTTCCCCAACAGGAGAAACGATACCAAAACGCAACGCAGGGCAAGCTCCTTCCCCGCAGGCTCGATCCCCCGGGTAAACAGCTTTGTTACCCAGAAGTGCCATTCCCCGTCTATGAAGAAGGGGCAGAATAACGCCAGCAGGAACAACGCGGTGTAGAAGCATTTGATGAACTGTTTTGTGGTGAGCTTTTTCATGACGGCTCCTTTTTTGCGTGATGGGGTGGTGTTACCCGTTGCAAGCCTTTATGAATTCCTCAAAGAGCAAACGGTTCTGCTCATTCTTGTCGGCAAGTCTCTCGGGGTGCCATTGGTAGGCGCGGAGGAAGGAGCTTTCCGTTCCGTACGCCGCTTCGATGATCCCGTCCTCGGAATAGGCCATGACCGCAAGCCCCTCGCCTATTGTCTTCACCGCTTGGTGGTGGAAGCTGTTGGCGGTCATTTTTGCTTCCCCTATGAGGGTATGTAAAGGGGTGTTCTCTATGATCTCCACGTCGTGGGAGGGGGAGAACTTGGGCTCCTTTTGCCTATGGAAAAGCGTTACGGGATATTCCGTGGGGAGATCCTGGTAAAGCGTGCCGCCCAAGGCCACGTTCACCAGCTGGATGCCGCGGCAGATGGCAAGAATGGGCTTCCCTGCTTTGTAGGCAGAGGCAAAAACGGCCAGCTCCAATTCGTCCCGCATGAGGTCGGGAGTGCCGCAGGCCTCCTTAATGGCTTCCCCGTAGCGGTTGGGATGAACGTCTCCCCCGCCGGTGAACACAAAGCCGTCGCAAAGGGAAACGAAACGTTGGATGGTTTTCTTTTCTTGGGTATAAGGCAGCAACACGGGGGTGCCGCCTGCGTTTTCGATGGATCTTAAGTATGCAGTCTGGACGATGGTGCTCTTTTCCGCATCCACCTCGCCAAGCATGCCGATGATAGGTGTCATAGAGGGGTGTTCCTTTCGGTGGGATGGGGTGTTTTACATAGTGGTTTTGCAGCACACCAACCCTTTGGGTTGGCGGGCGCAGAGGCGTACCGTCGCGGCTACACGTCATCCTTGAGCTCAGGTTTGCAAGCAAACCGTCGAAGTTTTGCGGAAGTAGTCGTCGCAACGCGACGAGGGATGGAGCAAAACCGCCGCAGGCGGGATCTCGTTGGAATTAGATGTACCCTTTCGAGAGCAAAGAACTGTTTTATACGTTACGGAAAGATGAAAGTTTCGTTCCAAAGGGGTAGATCAAACTCGTAGGAGACCCCTTGCGGTTTTGCTTTTTAGAAATTGCTGTAAAAGAAACTATGTATCCAAAGACAACGGGCAATTTCAAAAAGCAAAACTTCGACTCCGCAGGCTTTTCTCTTTGCAACCTAAGGGACAACATTATTCCACGCCTGCTTCGCTCAGGGTGACAATCGAGCGAGGGCTTGGTGCTAAACGTAGCGCTTTTTCCTTGCACCAACCTGCCATCCTTACCCATCAATAATACATCGTAACAAACCCATCCGCCCAAAAGGTTTTATCCATCAACTTCGGCTTGAAAAGGCGGAACACTTTTTTGATAACAAATCCTTCTTGCGTGTCGCTAAACCCCGGCTTTTGTTTCAACTCCTCCACGGCGTTCCGCGCGTTGTCTTCGGAGCTGTAGATCCCGATTCCTTTTCGTTCCATGCGGCCTTCCAATTTGTATTTGTGCATTACCTTGAAAAGCATCATAACGCAATTCTCCGTTCTTTCAAAAGCTGTTTTAAGTCTGCGATGCTTCCTATGCGCAGTAAGGTTTTTTGATGGTTTTCTAAGATGTAGGTGCAGTACGTTTCCTTATCTCCTCACGATCTCGACCACACACTCCACGTGATGTTCTCTCTGAAACGTTATTTCAACACCTTGATGATCTCGATTTTCCCGATGATGTGGCTGTTGAAGGTCTCCAGCTCTTCTGCGGGGATCCACAGCTCCTGATGGTAGGAAGCTCCCACCGTTTGCACGGGAAAGGCGGAAACATAGTCATCGTCGATCTCAAAGCGGGTGATGTACCCTACGTATCCCGAATCGGGATCCTTGGTGTTCCATTTGCCGCCGATCTCCTCGGCGTAGCGTTGATTTAACACGGGGTAGAAAATGGGCTGCCAATCCAGCCGGGGCGGGTATTTGGTGTATCCGCTGGCTTCGATCAGCTCCTTTTCCGCTTGCCCCACGGGTCTGTATAGGATCATAAAAAGCTCCTAAAAGGTTAGTATATTTGAATTGAATGGCCTATTATCTGCTCAAACAAACGACACATTCCACATGGTTCGTATGAGGGAACATATCCACGGGCTGGATCTTTTTCACGCGGTAGCCGCCCTTGGAGAGGACAAACAGATCCCGTGCCAGAGTTTCCGGGTTGCAGGAGACGTACACCACCCGCTTGGGGGCTAAAGCCAAGAGGGACTGCAAGAACTGCTTACTGCACCCTGCGCGGGGCGGGTCGGTGATGACCACGTCCACCTTTTCGCGGTGCTTGGCGGCTTCCTCTAAGAACTGTCCCGCATCGCGGCAGATGAACCCTGCGTTCTCGATATGATTGCGGGCGGCGTTGGCCAAGGCATCCTCCACCGCCTGGGGGTTGGATTCCACCCCGATGACCTGCTTTGCGCAGTCAGCAAGGGTCAGCCCGATGGTACCCGTGCCGCAATAGGCGTCAAGGACGGTCTCTTTTCCCGTAAGGCAGGCGAATTCCTTCACCTTGCCGTACAAAATCTCCGTCTGCAGGGGGTTGACCTGATAGAAGGAGGCGGGGCTGATACGGAATTCCAGCCCGCATAAGTAATCGGTGATATAGCCCTTGCCGTGGAGCACCTGGCTCTTCTGCCCCAGAAACACGGGGGTGTCCGTAGGGTTCACGTTCCACACCAGATCGGTGATCTCGGGGTGGGCGGCAAGCAGCCGTTCCGCAAAGGCTTCCTTTTGGGGGAATTTGTCGGATTTTGTCACGATCACCGCCATCACTTCCCCGCTTGTGCCGGAGCGGCGGAGCAGCAGGGTGCGCAGGTTGCCTTTGCCCGTGTCAAGGTCGTAGAGCTGAATGCCCAGCAGGGCGGCCAGCTTCAGGGCAGTGGAAGCGATCTTCCCTGCCAAGGCATCCTCCAAGAGGCAATCCTCGATGGGAAGCACCCGCTCCGTGGCGGATTGGTACAGCCCCTGCACCCCCTTTCCCCTTTGGAAGGAGAAGGCGCGGGTGGCTTTGTTGCGGTAGCGGTAGGGGTTCTCCATGCCGATGATCTCCTCCACGTGGCAGAGCTTCCCCACCAAGCGGATCACCTTCACCTGCTTATGGGAGAGCTGTTGCTCATAGGAAAGATTTTGCAGCTGACAGCCGCCGCACTTTTTTGCATAGGGACAGTTAGACATAGATGTACCTCGTATTATGCTCTATATGTGGAGCAATTAAGCAAATTCTCAAAATAAGTGTGGGGAACGTTCTTCATTCCCAGGGTGACGTCCGGCTTGCGGGTGCCGTGGAAATCGCTCCCGCCGGAGGGGAGGATGCCGTATTGACGGCAAAGAGACAAGGCACATTCCGTCTCTTCCCTGCCGTGGGCGGGGTGGAGAACCTCCATGCCCACAAGCCCTGCTGCGGCGGCTGCGGGGAGGAAGCGGTTCAGCTCTTCCCCGCTCAGATCCAGGAACGGGTGCGCCAGCACCGGGAGGGCGGAGAGGGATCTTAAGAGGGCAATTGCCTCCAAGGCTTGGGGGCGTTCCGTAGGAACGTAGTAGTCCCCGTCCTCCTTTAAGAGGGTGTCAAAGGCTTCCCGTATGGAGGAAACGTACCCCTTCTCTGCCAAGGCGGCGGCAACGTGGGCGCGGTTCAGCTTGCCCTTGGGAGTGGAGGCCTGCAAGACCTCGTAATCTACCTCGTAGCCCGCCTTTTGCAGGCGGTCGACCAGATCGCGGTTGCCGGCTTCCTTCCGCGCCAGGTAGTCCTTGGTGTAGGCTTCCAGCGGGGCAAGGCTTTCCTGCGGCAGGAACAGCCCCAGGATGTGAAGCTCCTTCCCCTGCCATAGGGTGGAAAGCTCCACCCCGGGGACGGCAAACACGGGGCTTGTCTCCCCTGCTTGCAGAAACGCGGGGATGCCATCCACGGTGTTGTGGTCGCAAAGCGCCACCGCGGAAAGACCAAGCTGTTCCGCCTCCGCGATGATCTCAGCGGGAGAAAAGGTTCCGTCGGAGTAATATGAATGAGTGTGAAGGTCGCAAAAATGTTTCATAAGTGTCAGGTTTTATGGCGAACAAATGTTTACGTTGCTATTCCATGCTTGTTTTTAGGGGCGACCCACTGTTCGTAAGAAGGCATGCAGGGCCCGTGCGGAAATCTAAGTATACTTAAAAGAAACGGCTATTTACAGGAACAACTCCCGCTTTTCTTTTTCCCAGAAATGTGTTAAAAACTCTCTGTTGCCAGGGCAGTCGCAAAGCACGATCACGTTTTTTGACCAAGTGCCGGGCTCTCCCCTATGCTCTCTACCCACGATCAAAATGGATTTTCCGCGAAAGGTTCGCTTGTAAATGACGTTCTTCACGTCGCTTTCGTGTAACTCCAATTTGAAGCCGAAAAGATACCCTCTGCGGTAAAGGATGCCGTCTTCGAGGTATACGTGAGGGTATAATCGATTAAAGTAAAAGAAGGCAAAGCTTGTGGGGATACCAAGACCCAAAACCCAAATAAGAGATTCTAACTCTCTGTATCGCGGGTCGAAGATCCCCAAGCCTGCAAACAGTACGGTGAAGAACATTAAAATCGTTGCGGCATAGATGGGGGTCGGTGTTCCGGGACTTCCGTGGCGATCCCCTGCCGGCGTATTTGAAAACTGCGCTTTCCACTTCATGGATGATTCCTTTCTTTGTATCGCGTGAAACAAGGTTAGTTGCTGTGTTGGCGAATCGATCGATGATGAAAATCTAAGTATACTTGAAAGAAACGGCTGTTTATATAAGAAACTCCTCCCTGGTTCTGTCCTTAAGATAGTGCAAGGTATCGCGGTTGTCGGGGGTATCCAGTACCACCACGACACTCTTTGACCAGGTGCTGGGCTTCCCTTGGCAATCGTTGGAGAGGATGAGGATGGAATCCCCGAGGAGGGTCTTTTTATACACGATCTCCTTGATATACTCCTCCGTCAGCTGGGTGCGGAAGCCGAAGAAAAGCCCTTTTCTGTAAAGAACACTGTCCTCGATGTAGACTACACTGCGAATTCTGTTGACGTAGAGCAAACCAATTAACGCAACAACCCCCACAGCAAACCCCCATGCCCATTTAAGCAGGTTGTAAGGCGATTCTAATACAGGGAAGGCGCTTAATGCAGCCGCTAAGGCGAATATATAGTAGAGAGAGCCCAGGGGCGAGTGTGGCCCTTTGCTGTATGTGTATCCTGCACGGCGAGACTGTTGAAAATAGTGCTTCATAGTATACCTCCCCTATTATCTGTTTCATGTTTCGTGTTTCACGTGAAACAATTATTTCTTCTTTAGACACACAACGGATTCGACGTGCCCCGTTCTCGGGAACATATTGAAGGGGGTCACTTCCCCGATTTCGTAAGTATAGCTCAATTTTTCGCAATTTGCGGCAAGGGTTGCAGGGTTGCAGGAGATATAAACAATCCTTTTAGGGGCAATCTCCAGCAGAGTTTCGATCACTTTATCGGAAAGGCCTTTTCTGGGCGGGTCAACAACAATCACATCAGGGTCGCCGAAGGCTTTTTTGCAGGCGTCTACCCCCAAAGAGGCGTCTCCGCAGACGAAAAGGGTGTCCTCTTCCCTTCTGCCGTTCAATTTTGCGTTGATTTTGGCATTTTCGATGGCTTCCGGAACGATTTCTACCCCGCAAAGCTTCTGATTTTCCTTAATCATGGAAAGCCCAATGGTGCCTGCGCCGCAGTAAAGATCCAAAAGCACGCCGTTTTCCGGCAGGTCTGCCAGCTCAGCCGCTTTTTGGTACAACGCCTCGGTGCATTCCGGGTTTACTTGGTAAAACGCCGTGGGGGAAATTTCGAAGGTTTTGCACCGCAAGGTGTCCCGCAGGACGGTTGCCCCTGCCAAATGCAGGGTTTCTTCCCCGAAAATCACGTTGTCGCCCTTGGGATTCACGTTCAAAGCTACGCCTATTACCTGCGGAAAGGCTTCCATCAGCTCTTCTGCCATGGATTTTGCCTTGGAAAAGGCTTTTGAGGCAGTGAAACACACGTAATACTCGCCTTTACGGTTCTTCCGCATGGCGATATGGCGCAGAACGCCCTTGCCCGTCTGCTCGTTCCACACGGGAATATGGTGTTTCTCAGATTGTTTCACGTGAAACATTGCAATCCGGGAAAACAAATCCTCCTGCAAGGGACAAGCTTCATGCTCCACGATAGCATGGGTATGGCGGGCGTAGTAACCGAAGGCCGTGTCGCCATCTTTGTTCCGACCCAAGGGGTAAACCACCTTGTTGCGGTAATGGGAGAAGTCAAAGGACACGGTATCCGCCACGGGAACGTCCAAATGTCCGATCCGCTTCATGGCGTTTTCCACCGTCTGCTTTTTGATCTGCAGTTCCGCTTCTTCGGTAAGATGGCGATATACACAGCCGCCGCAACGGTGGTACACCGGGCAATCCGCCTCCGTTCGCAGCGGGGAAGGGGAGAGCATCTCTTCCAATCTGCCCACAAAGTAATTCTTGGCGCATTTGATGATCTTCACCGAGGCAATATCTCCCGGGGCGGTGAGGGGCACGAAGATCACTTCGCCGCCTTCTCCTCTGCCCACGCCGTTGCCGTCGGGGTTGATATCGGTGATCTCTAAGGTGAGGATATCGTTCTTATTCATCGCTTTGCTCCTCATCGTTCATGTCCAGCATGGTGACCTCAGAGACTTCCTCCAAGGGGCGAACATTTGTTTCTGCTGTGGTTTCCTCGGCGGGTTCTTCGGCGGGGGAGACTTCCGTCTCTTCCACAGCTTCCGCAGTCTCTTCCGTGATCTCCTCGGCAGGGGAGGGGATGGGTGCGGAGGAAGCAAATACCACGTCCTTCTTGCGGAGGCGGTAGTAATCGGATTGCCGTGTCAGACCCTCCAGAAGGGGAGTCAGCAGGTTACAGCAAAGCACTGCGGCAAGGACACCGTCCACGCCGAAATACTTGCGGAAGGTAAAGGTCAGCACCGCGGCAATGGCGCCGAAGAGAAGTCTGCCGCTGTTGGTTCTGGGGATGGCGGAGGGATCGTTCATAGAGAACACCGCGCCCAGGGCGATGCCGCCGCAGAGAAGGTACAGGAAGCCGTAGGCGGTCATTTCCACCTCGTCGGGGGCAAAGGCCATGGCCAGCGCCAGAAGGGTGACCAGATAGGTCAAGGGGGCGTGCCAGGTCACCACCTTGCGGTAAAACAGCCACGCGCCGCCCAAAAGCAGGCAGGCAATGCCCACCGCGCCCATTGCTCCGGAGGCAAATCCGTAGAGCTGGGGCAGGGCGCCGTCCTCGTACATGGTGCCTTTCATCAGCACGTCAAAAGGGGTCTTCACCTGATAGGCGGAGACCAAAGCGGGGTCTATTTCTATTTGAAATGGGTCAAAATACGCAAACGGCTTGGTAAACCGTGTCATTTCGTAGGGATACAGATACTTCAGCACCAAGGCCGCCAGGGCGGAGGGACAGAAGATCCTATGGCCGAACCAGATATACAAATGCCTGGAGACCGCCACGATGCCGCCGGCGATCAAGGGGAAGTACAGCGGTACGGTGACGGGGAACCACAGCATGGTGAGCACGCCTGCCAGGAAGGGGAAGGGAGAGATAGATTCCCCCCACCGTCTCCAAAGCACCAGCTTTTGAATGAGAAAATCCAAAAGGGTGGCGCATCCGCCGCAGATCAGCATCAGGATGGCGGCCCGTGCGCCGAAGAGATAAATAGCCCAAATGGACACCGGGATCAATGCCGCGGTGAGATCCAACGCCAGGGCGTTTTTTGTTTTGGGACTGGAAGTGAAGATCATAAACGATTCCTTTCGGGGTGGGGGAGTGGTCAGCCCTTGTGCCGCGTGATCTTTTCCCTGAGGGGGATGGCGGCGGGGCAAACGTATTCACAGCATCCGCACCCGATACAAACGGCGGCGATGCGCTTGGCGGAAAGATAGCTCCGCTGGGTAAGGCTCTTGTAAGGCGTCAGCCGCATGGGACATACCTCGGCGCACTTCCCGCAGGAAATGCAGTGGGAGGGCTTTCTGTCCAAGGGCAAGGAAGCGTACACCGCCTCCGCCTTGCCGTCGATGGCACCCTCGGCCTGCTTGCCTCCCAGCAGGGAATTCACCATGGTGCGGTAAGCACCGCCCTTGAACTGCGCCGCCTCTAAGACGGTCTTCCAGGGTGTGCCCAGAGGCAGGGTGATCACCGCGTTTTTGCCAAAGCCTTCCCCTGCGGCGGTGAGGGTACGGGTGGTGTGGGGCAGTCCTGTGAGCATGGAAAGATACAGCTGAGCGGCGGTCTGTGCCTTGATGAACAGCACGCCGTCCTCCTCGGCGGTACAGCCCCATTTCAGATGGCGCACGTAAATGGCTTCAAATAAGGTCTCCTCCCGCATGGGGTACTTGACCTGGGTTTCCGCCATAACCAGCAGAGCGGGGTCGTTGATCATGGTGGTGAAGGCTTCTTTTACCTTCTGACGGGACATATCCACCAAAAGAATGGCTTTGGTGGCCCCCAGCAGGTGGAGAAGGATCTTGGCACCGCCCAAGATCTCCCCGGGATGGCGGAGGGTACTGCGGTATTCCGTAAAGGAAGCCCCGGAGTCATCGGTGGTATCCACCACCACGCGGCGGATCTTACCCACCAAGGGGGTGAGCCTGCGCCACAGCCAATCCCCGCTCCACAGATCGTGGATGCCCAGGGTCTTGATGGCGTCAAGCAGCTCTTCCGCTGTCATGTCGTCCAGACGCTTGCTTTCCGGCTCTCTGGCGGGGACGGGGGGCGCGTCGTTCTGCCCGTTTTTGCGTTCCACGGAGACGTAGTGCATGCCGTCCTTTTCAAAGATGCCGGTGACTTCTCCGGAGATGGAGCTGTAAATAGGGGTGCCGTCCCCCAAAGTGGCCACCAAGCCCCCTGCGGGAACCTCTTCGCCCTGGCAGACGGTGAGGGTATAAGCCTCCTCCGCATCTCCCAAGGGCAACATGACCTGAGGCACGTCCTTTAAGAGCAGGCTGTTTTTTAAAGCGTTGGTATTGGTGGGGAGAGAGATCCCTCCCGGGAAGGTCAGCACCATAAGCTCCTCCGAAAATACATACATTCATTCATTATGATTATACCATAAAATACACGGAATTCAATATGAAAATGTAAAAAAACCACCGTATGGCAAGGATTCTCCCCGAGAAAACCCTTGCAAAACGCAAAAAAATGTTTTATAATGTAAAATTGACGGGGTATCCCCCTGATGACAGGATACGATGAGGTTACGTTTATGAACGAAAAAGCGATCCGCACCCAAGCGAAGATCTTTATTCTATATATTCTGGGCAACATTGAAGAGCCGGTGGAGTTCACCGTGCTGAACGATATGATCCAGCAGGACGGGCTGGTGACCTACTTTGACTTTGCCGCGGCGTTTTCCGATCTGGTGGAGCAAGCCCAGATCGAGTCCGTGGGCGAGGGAGAGGACGGGGAAGTGCTTTACACCGTGACGGAAGAGGGAAGAGCCGTGCTGGATATGTTCAGCCACGACTTGGCGCCCGACGTGCGGGACAGAGTGCTCCGCCACGCTCAGCGTGTGCTGGTGACCAAGCGCCGCGGGGTGAAGTACCACAGCACCGTTGCCCCCACCGGGAACGGCTGGACGGTGACCTGCACCATCAGCGACAGAACCAAAACGCTGTTCTCCACCTCCGTGTACGCCGCTACCCGGGAGTACGCCGAGAAGCTGCGGGAAAGCTTTGAGGATCGCTCGGATATCATCTACCGCGGGGTGATGACTCTGTTCTCCGGGGACGTGAACTTTATATTTGAGTAAGCAAGGCGGCGCATGGCTTTTGGTCTATGCGTGGTATCGTTTCGCCGACGTCAAAAACGATAAATCGTTTTTGGAACCTTGGGATCTAAGCGTGGGGCGCATGGCCTTTATACTGTGCTTGGTCGCATACCGCCGACGTCAAGAGTAGCGCTTGGTAATTTTTCAAAAAAATACAGGAGTCGTATTTATGACACCTTATGAAAGAATGCAACAAATCATCCTCCGTTTAGAGGCGTATTATCCCGATTCGGCCTGCGCTTTGGAGGCCAAGGGGGATCCTTTCCGTCTGTTGGTGATGGCGATCCTTTCCGCCCAATGCACCGACGCGCGGGTGAACAAGGTATCTGTGGATCTGTTTGCCCGCTTTCCCGATGCCAAGTCCATGGCGGAAGGGGATGTCTCCGAGATCGAGGAGCTGATCCGCTCCTGCGGGCTGTACCGCAGTAAGGCGAAGAACCTTTCCCTCTGCGCCAAGCGGCTGACGGAGGTATACGGCGGGGAAGTGCCCTCTGCCATGGAGGATCTTCTCACCCTGCCCGGGGTGGGCAGAAAGGTGGCCAACCTGATCCGCGGGGACGTCTTCGGCTTAGGCGGCATCGTGGCGGACACCCATTGCATCCGCATCACCAACCTGCTGGGCTTTTGTAGCACCGACGACCCCAAAAAGGTGGAGTTCACCCTGGATCCCTTGGTGCCGAAGGAACAGCAAAGCGATTTCTGCCACCGCTTGGTGCAATACGGCAGAGATATTTGCATCGCCCGCCGTCCCAACTGCGGGGAATGCGTTTTGAAGGATCTTTGTAAACACGGAGAGAGCTTATGATCAATACCAACATCCCCTGGCTGCAAAGACTGCTTTCCTCCACCCGCCGCGCGGTGGACGACTACGGAATGATCTCCGAGGGCGACCGCATCGCCGTGGGGATCTCCGGGGGAAAGGACAGCATGGCGTTGCTTGCCGCTTTGGCAGGGCTTAGGCGGTTTTACCCAAAAAAATTTGACATTGTCCCCATTCATTTGCAGATGGGCTTCCCGGGGAGTGACGATAGCAACATTCGTGAGCTTTGCGATGCGTTGCACCTGCCCTTGGTGGCGGTGAAAACGGATATTTACGAGGTGGTTTTTGAGATCCGCAAGGAAAAAAGCCCCTGCTCTCTGTGTGCCAACCTGCGGCGAGGCATCCTTTACAGCACCGCCAAGGAGCATGGATGCAGAAAGATCGCCTTGGGGCATCATTTTGACGATGCGGTGGAGACTTTGCTGATGAATTTGTTCATCGAGGGCAACCTGGGGTGCTTCTCCCCGGTGACCTATTTGGATCGCATGGACGTGACCATGATCCGCCCCCTGCTGTACGCCAAGGAGAAGGAGCTGAAGTCCTTCGTTACCGCGGCGGGGATTACCTGCTCCCCCAAGTATTGCCCTGCAGACGGGAATACCAAGAGGGAAGAGTGGAAGCAATTCCTGGCAGAGCTGGAGCGGAAGGACCCCGGGGTGAAGGAGCGTGTCTTCGGCGCCATCGAGCGTGCCGGATTGGACGGCTTCTCCGTGCATAAGCGGGGCAGAAAGGAATAAAAAATACCCGAGAGGGAAGCAAAACAGCTTTCTTCTCGGGCTTTTTGTTTATAAATAGTCCTTTTGTGGATTTTTTCGGAGGGCAGGTTTCTTTTGGGGATTCTTAAGGGGTGGTTTCTTTTTCGAAAGAAAACGCCCCTTAAGCCTTTATGCTTTTATTCAAATTTCAAGCTGACGATCTCGTAGGGGCCGACTTGCAGTTTCGGCTCCAAAACCAGCTCTTCTAGCGGGTTCTCCAACAGATCCACCTTTTTGCAGGAGGCAAAGCCCAAAACGGGCGCGGTACGAACGGTGGTGTCCACGCGGCAGTTCTTGGGGTTGTAAAGGCGGACGATGACACCCTTGCCGTCCTCGGCGGGCTTTACCGTCTCTACGCAGAGCCCTTCCGCAGTGACGAAGGGAACGTCCAGCTCGCAGGAGCCTGCCACCTTCTCCGCGGGGTATTCCATGTTGTACGCCGCGGGGATCACGGTGTCCACACCGTGTTCGTGGGGGAAGAAGGAGTAGGTGAAGGAATGCGCTCCCAGATCCGCCCCCTCGCCGGGATAGGTGGGGGAACGCAGCAACGCCAGGGAAAGATCGCAATCCCGCAGGCACACGCCGTACTTGCAGTCGGACATCAAAGCGGCACCCCGCTCATCGTCGGAAAGATCCACGTATTTATGGAAGCAAACCTCTCGCTTTGCCTGCTCCCAGGTGGTGTTTTGGGTGGTGGGACGTTTCACAGCACCGAACTGAATGCCGCAAAGGGCGTTTTCGGCGGTAGCCGCCATGGGGAAGGAGGCGCGGAGGATGCGGTGGGAGTCCTTCCAATCCACCTTGGTGACAAAGTCGATTCTGGGACTATCCTCCCGCAGGATCACTTGTTGCAGGATCACGCTCTTGCCGCAAACGTAACGGGAGGTACGCACCAACGCCGCCCCCTTCTGGGAGGTGCGAACGGAGGTGAGCTTGACGGGATACTCCTTGGTGAGCTGTTCAGGCTTGGGAACCTCCCAGCCGTCCTCGTTATCCTCGAAGACCTGCAATTTGTTGCCTGCGCCACGGAGATAATTTCTGCCGTCCTTGCCGTAAACTCCCGCAAGACTGCCGTCGGGGGCGAATTCCACTCGGACACGGCTGTTTTCCATAAAGTCGCGGCTGTATGCCATCTTATGTCCACGCTTCCGGGCAAAGGGGGTGAAGCAAAGGGGCTCTGCCGACCCTTTCTGGAGCAGATAGCCGTTCTCCGTCTTCACGGGGTAGCTGTCGGCGTAGGAAGAAGCGTTGAACAGACTTTCCCCCTCTCCGACAAGAAGCAGGGAGAGAAGCTCTGCCTTGATGTCCTTCAGCTCCGCCAGGATCTCGCCGTAGCGTACCTCCGCTTCCTTATAGACTCTTGCGATGCAGGAGCCGGGGAGGATGTCGTGGAACTGATACAGCAGTACCTCCTGCCACAGCGCGTCCATTCTTGCCTTGGGGTAGGAATATCCCTTCCGCAGGCAAAGCGCCATGGAGGCAAGCAGCTCGATCTCATGGAAATATTTCTCACAAAGGCGGTTGCCTTTTTTGGTTCTCCCCTGGGAGGTGTAGGTGCCCTGGTGCTTTTCCAGATACAGCTCGCCCTTCCAGGAGGGGAGCTTTGCCTTACAGGGAGCCAGCTCGCGGAAGAAGTCCTCGCCGAAGCCCTGCTTCACCTTGGGCAGGCCGTAAAGGTCTTTTTCTCTGGAGAGACGCTCCAAATGCTCCATGCCGGGGCCGCCGCCGCCGTCTCCGATGCCGTAAAGCAGCATGGCGCCGGGGAAGGTCTTCTTCTCGGGACTGCCGGAAACAGCTTTTGCAAAGGAATCCGCTCTTGCGGCGGAGTTGTAGTTGCCCTCGGGGGGCATATGTGCCAGCACCTCGCTGCCGTCGATGCCCTGCCAGCGGAAGGAGGCGTAGGGGAATTTGTTCACCCCGTTCCAGGAAAGCTTGGTGGTCAGGAAGTAGGGGAGCCCCGCCTGCTTCATCAGCTGGGGCACCTGGGCGGAGTAGCCGAACACGTCGGGAAGCCACACCATCTCGGGGGTGAAGCCGAACTCCTCCTTCCAGAACCTCATGCCGTAGAGAAGCTGGCGCACCAGACTTTCCCCGCCGGGGAGGTTGGTGTCGGATTCCACCCACATCCCGCCCTGGAGCTCCAAGCGGCCTTGGTGATACAGCTTTTTCAGTTTTTCATAAAGTTCGGGAGCCATCTCCTTCACCCACGCCAAAAGCTGGGGCTGGGAAACGCCGAATTTATACTCGGGATACCGCTCCATGTGGCTCACCACCGTGGAAAGGGTGCGCAACGCCTTCCGCTTGGTCTCGCGGAGGGGCCACAGCCACGCCAAATCCAGATGGGCGTGCCCCAAAACGGTAACGGTGAAATCGGAAACGGATCTCTTCTGCAGGAATTCCCCTGCCAATGCACGGGAGGCGGCGTTATACGCCTGCTCAAAGCACTCCCATGCTTCTTTTCTGATCTTCTCGTCGGGGGCGTACTTGCCTACGTAGGCCAAGATCTCCAGATCGTAGTAGAGATCACGGGTGGCAACGTCACAGTAAGCACTCTCTCCGCGGATGTAAATGCCGTTCTCCGGCTTGGCACCGAAGAGGTCGTTAGCCCCGCAGTCCACCCAGAAGGTGACCTTCTTGCCGTAATAGCGCTCCGGCAGGAGGTAGGCCTGCTTGGCGGGCTTGCCCAGGGCAACGGTGAACTCGCTTTGCACGTTGGTAAAGCCCTTCAGCGGAACGCCGTCCTCATCGTAAAGGCAGGCTTCGCCCCCCACGTCCAAAAGCAGTGCGGGAAGCTTGCCCTCCGTGGGCAGGGGGATCTCCCCCTCCAGGCGGATCCAGGCGCAATCCCAGCCCTTGCCCCAACGGGTGCCCCCCTCCAAGGGGAGCTTGACGCCCGTCTCCTTTTCGGCATAGGAAAGGGGCTCTGCAGAGCAATAGGCCGTGGCGGAAAACTCCGAAACGGGGGTATAAATTTTTGCAAACAATTGATCCAATCTTTTTTCCATAAAGGGGTTCTCCTTTTGAAAAGAACGTTCATTATACACAGAATACCATAGTTTTCCCGCTTTTGCAAGGAAATTTCCCGCGTTTTTTTGAATTGCTTTCCCTTTTTCCGCGCACAATAAGAAAAAACGGCGAAAGGACTCGAAAAAGATGAAACAAGAAGCGCTTTTGCACCAAGCAGTGATCTTGGCAGGAGGCATGGGAAGCCGTCTCGCTCCCATTACCGACACCCTGCCAAAGCCCTTGGTGCCCGTGGCGGGAGTGCCTGTGATCACGGGGATCACCTCCCTTTTGAAAAAGCAGGGCATCACCCCCGTGGCGGTGACGGTATGCGCCCTGCCGGAAAGCTTTGACCAATACAAAGACCCCAACCTCCCCCTCACCATGGTGAAGGGGAAGCTCCCACTGGGCAGCGGGGGAAGCATCAAAGCCATCGCCCACCTGCTGGAGGATACCTTTTTGGTGATCTCCGGGGACACGGTGACGGATTTTGATCTGGGTGCCGCCATGGAACGGCACAAAAAGGAAGGGCGGAAGGCCACCATCCTGCTGAAGCATACCGGGACCCCCGGGGAGTTCGGCATCGTCTCCCTCTCCGGCGGGAAGATCCGCGGCTTTTTGGAAAAGCCCACCTGGCGGGACACCTTCTCCGATCTCATCTCCACGGGGATCTATATTCTGGAGAAAAGCCTTTTGGAGCGCATCCCCGCGGGGGTGAAGTACGATTTCGGCAAGGATTTCTTCCCCTCCCTTTTGGAGGAAGGCATTCCCATCCACGGGGAGGTGGCGGAGGGAATGTGGTTCGACATTGGCACCCCCGAGGCCTATTACCGCTGTAACATGACCCTTTCCGGTGGGGAGACAGTGATGGGGGAGGAATGTGTGATCCACCTCGAGGCACGGGTGAAGGAAAGCGTGCTGCATAACGGCGTCACCGTGGAAAGGGGGGCTGTGGTGGAAAACAGCATCCTCTGCGGAGGCGTTGTAGTGGGGGAGGACTGTATTGTTCCCGAGGGCTGTATCATCGG
>JAGBXS010000018.1 GCA_017629175.1 Clostridia bacterium | reverse complement strand
TCGAAATACTTCTTGCCGACTTCCATAACGACGTCGGAATACATCTGGATAAATCTTCTGTAGCAGTCGTAAGCCCAACGTGCGTTGCCGCTCTTGGCAGCCATGGTCTCTACAACGGTCTCGTTCAGACCCAGGTTCAGGATGGTATCCATCATACCGGGCATGGATGCGCGGGCGCCGGAACGAACGGACACCAGCAGGGGGTTCTCCTTATCGCCGAACTTCTTGCCGGTGATCTCTTCCATCTTAACGATGTACTCCATGATCTCAGCCTGGATCTCAGCGTTGATCTTACGGCCATCCTCGTAGTACTGAGTGCAGGCCTCAGTGGAAATGGTGAAGCCCTGGGGAACGGGAAGACCGATCTTGGTCATCTCTGCCAGGTTTGCACCCTTGCCGCCGAGAAGCTCACGCATGGAAGCGTCGCCCTCGCGGAACAAGTAAACATACTTTTTGCTCATTCTATATACCTCCGAAATTATTTACATAGTGTGTCAGAAGTGTATTATATCAAATATAGGAAGGAATTGCAACCCCTTTGTGGCAAAAACTTCTTATTTTGCAAAAACTTTTTTCAAAAAAATCCTCCAAAACGGTTGCAAAATCAAAAAAACTGTGTTATAATACGTTTCGCGCCTTGGAGGCATAGCTCAGCTGGTTAGAGCGTTCGGTTCACATCCGAGAGGTCTTGGGTTCGAGTCCCCATGTCTCCACCAAAAAACGACAGGTTTCGGCCTGTCGTTTTTTTATTGACCAACGAAAAGCGCGGGGCTTTCATTAGCCCCGCGTCCGATATTTATGTAATTTTTAAAATACTTACTCTATGAATCCCGCAGAAGCCTTATTACCCTACGGGCGGATCGTCTCAGGCGGACATCCCTCGGAAGATTCCTTAATTTTTACTCTGATCATAAGGTGATCCCTCCATTCCGAATGATAAAACATGGAACGTCTTGTTAGGTAAAAATATGATTCTTTCCGTTTTTTATCTCGTTACTTCTCCACCAAAAGGTGGTTTCAACCATTGGGCGGAGAATCCTCGGATGTTTCTTTGATTCGTAACAGTCTCATACAAGAACCTCCTGAATCGTTACACTCGAGTATTTCTTTTACGCTTAGGTGAACTCAACGCAAAACGCGTTCTATCAATATGCCATTGGACCGTCCTCACTAAAAGTTGAAGGGGCTGCGATCTTTAAGATCGCAATACTTTGATCGTGCTTTTGTCCCGACGGTTTCTTCCGTCGGAAAGGTCTTACTTGTTCATCGGACTATACCTATCAAAAAGTTGAAGTTCCAAAAACGAAGCAGGGGCCGCGCGGTCTTAGTACATTGGTCTATCCTCCGTGTTCTGTAGCTATGAGAGAATTGCTTCTCCCTTCTGTGTCTTCATACTACCACACTTTGTTCCTTTTGTCAAGTAGGTATATAAATATTTTTTATTTTTGTGAAAAGTGCACATAGTTTGTCGCTTTGTTTTGTAAAACAAGCAAGCATAAAAAGCCGTTTTCTCGCATAGAATGTAGCGAAAGAGAAGACGAAAGGACCCCAAAAAATGACACCGGACAACAAACGCAAAGCCTTGAAGTGCATCGCCCTGGCCATTGCGGCATTGGTTACTGTGGGAAGCTTTTTTGCCGTCCCCTGGATCGCGTGGGCAATTCCCGCTTCCTTCACCAGCCTTTTGATGCTCTCCTCACCTGCAACTCCCGTGGTGGCATTGCGCCCCGAGCCCAAGCCTCACGAAAGCATTTTGTGGGAAGAAAGCGAGCCCTCCGCTCCCCCGGAGGAAGAGGAAAGCGGCGAAGAAGAGCCCCCTCCCCCACCACCGGAGGATGCCATCACCGTGATGGCAGACAGCTTTTGCTGGTACGAACCGGGGGACGTGCCCACGCTGAACCTGATCAATCACACCGCCTATCAGGTGGACGTGCCCTCCTATGCGCAAAAGGCATACCCCATCGAGCCCCTCTCCTCCGCCCAAGAGCCGCTGGTGCTGATCATACATACCCACGGCACGGAAGCCTATCTGCCAAGCGGCACCGATTACTATCTGCCCGATGAGGATTTCCGCTCGGAGGATCCCGCGCAGACGGTGGTGGCGGTAGGCAATGCCATCGCAGAAGCCTTAGAAGAACTGGGCATCCCCACCCTCCACGATACCACCATGCACGATCAAGAGGATTTCAATCGCGCCTACACCAATTCCGCCCGCACCATCAAGGCGTATTTGGAAAAATACCCCTCCATACGGTACGTGCTGGATGTACACAGAGACTCTATTTTCGGGGAAGGGAACGTCTGCGAAAAAACCTTGACGGTGGTGGAGGATACCCCAACCGCCCAAGTAATGCTGGTGGTGGGTACCGACGAAAGCGGCTCCTCCCATCCGGGATGGCGTAAAAACTTCACCGTGGCTTCTCATTTGGAGGCGCGGCTGAATTTGCTGTACCCCACCTTGGCAAGGCCTGTCAATTTGCGGGAGCATGGCTTTAACCAATGGTTTTCCACGGGAAGCCTCATCGTAGAGGTTGGCTCCTGCGGCAATACCGTGGAGGAAGCCGTCACCGCAGGGAGTTTTTTTGCCGCTGCCTTCGCCGACCTGGTCAAAAGCGGCGGCTGACACAACATCTTGTGGAAAATATTTTTAAAAATGCCATATTTGGTATTGACAAAACGCTTCCGTTACAGTATAATGTAGCATAACCTTTGCATGACTGACGGACAAAACGCGGAGCACCGCGGAGAAGTGTGAAGGAATATGCCGACCGTCTGGGCAATTCGGGTTATAAACACCGGATTGCCCTTTTTCTATTTCAGGAGGATATAACTATGGAGCAGACGTATTGGAACGGCTTTGCCGCAGGTCAATGGATGGACGAGATCAACGTCCGGGATTTTATACAAAAGAACTACGTGCCTTACGAGGGAGACGGGGCTTTTTTGGCTTCCGCCACTCCCCGCACCAAGGCGTTGATGAAGAAGCTGGAGGCACTTTTTGCCCTGGAGCGTCAGTTTGACGGCGTGCTGGATATCGACACCGCCACCGTTTGTACCGTAGCGGGCTTTGCTCCCGGCTATCTGGATAAGGATAAAGAGCTGATCGTGGGCTTGCAGACCAACCGCCCCTTGAAGAGAGGCGTGAATCCCTTCGGCGGCATCCGTATGGTGCGCCAGGCTTGTGAGGCCTACGGCTACAAGCTCAGCAACAAGGTAGAGGAGGAATTCCGCTTCCGCACCACCCACAACGAGGGCGTATACCGCGCATACACCGCAGAAATGCGTGCCGCCCGCAAGAGCCATCTCATCACCGGTCTGCCCGATGCTTACGGCAGAGGACGTATCATCGGTGACTACCGCCGCGTGGCGCTGTACGGCGTTGACCGTTTGATCGAAGAGAAGCAGAAGGACAAGCGCAACCTGGCCTCCGGCAATCTGGACACCGAGCTGATCCGCCGCACCGAGGAGCTGTTCCAGCAGATCGCCTTCTTGGGCTTCTTAAAGGAAATGGCTCTCTCCTACGGCTACGACATCAGCCAGCCTGCACGCACCGCAAGAGAGGCCATCCAGTGGACCTATTTTGCTTATCTGGCAGCCATCAAGGAGCAGAACGGCGCCGCCATGTCCTTGGGCAGAGTCAGCACCTTCTTTGACATTTACATCAACCGCGATATGGCCCAGGGCATTCTCACGGAAGAGGAGGCGCAGGAGCTGGTGGACGATTTCGTTATGAAGCTCCGTATGGCGCGCCATCTCCGCACCCCCGAGTACAATGAGCTCTTCGGCGGCGACCCCATGTGGATCACCGAGGCGGTGGGCGGCATGGGCGAGGACGGCAGAACCTTGGTCACCAAGAGCAGCTTCCGTATTTTGAACACCCTTTACACCTTAGGACCCGCTCCCGAACCCAACCTCACGGTTTTGTGGTCCACCTCCCTGCCGGAAAGCTTTAAGCGCTTCTGCACCAAGGTCTCCTGCGACACCGATTCCATCCAGTACGAGAACGACGACGTGATGCGTCCCCTCTACGGCGACGATTACGCCATTGCCTGCTGTGTTTCCGCCATGCGGGTGGGCAAGCAGATGCAGTTCTTCGGTGCAAGATGCAACCTGGCAAAGCTTTTGCTCCTTGCCATCAACGGCGGTTACGACACCACCAGCGGTATCCATCTGGGCCCTCAGATGTCTGTCATGGAGGGAGAATGCCTCGACTTCGATACGGTCATGGAGCGTTTTGACACCTACAACCAATGGCTGTCTCACCTGTACGTGAACACCATGAACGTGATCCACTATATGCACGACAAGTATGCCTACGAGAAGATCCAGATGGCGCTTCACGATACCGACGTGGAGCGGTTCATGGCCTTCGGCATCGCAGGTCTTTCCGTGGTGGCGGACTCTCTCAGCGCGCTGAAGCACGCCAAGGTGTACCCCATCAAGGATGAAAACGGTTACATCGTGGATTTCCGCGTGGAGGGCAATTTCCCCAAATACGGCAATGACGACGACCGCGTGGATCTCATCGCCAAGGATCTTACCAAGCGGGTGATCACCGAGTTGCGTAAGACTCCCGCTTACCGCGGTGCCATCCATACCCTCTCCGTGCTGACCATCACCTCCAACGTGGCCTACGGCAAGCACACCGGCGCAACTCCCGACGGCCGAAAGGCAGGCGAGCCCTTTGCCCCCGGTGCAAACCCCATGCACAACCGTGAGGAAAACGGCGCGTTGGCATCTCTGAACTCCGTGGCAAAGCTGGATTACCACGATTGCCGCGACGGCATCTCCAATACCTTCTCCATCACCCCCGAGGCCTTGGGCAAGACCGAAGAGGCTCGTGTGAGCAATCTGGTCTCCATTCTGGACGGCTACTTCGGCAAGATGGCGCACCATATCAACGTCAACGTGCTGAACCGTGAGACCTTGATGAAGGCTTACGAGGATCCCGAAGCATACCCCAACCTGACCATCCGCGTTTCCGGCTATGCGGTAAACTTCAATAAGCTTTCCAGAGAACAGCAGAGAGAGGTTATCAGCCGCACCTTCCACGAAAGCGTATGATCGGTTTCATCCATTCCTTCCAAAGCTTGGGTACCATAGACGGCCCCGGCGTACGGTTCGTAGTATTCTTCCAAGGCTGCCCCCTGCGTTGCGGGTGCTGTCATAACCCCGACACCTGGGAGATGCAGGGAGGAACCGCCTTCACCTCGGAGGAGGTTCTGGAAAAAGTCCTCCGTTGCCGTTCCTACTTCGGCAAGGAGGGCGGCATCACCCTTTCCGGCGGAGAGCCTCTTCTCCAGGCCGCCTTCGCCAAGGAGCTGTTCACCCTTTGCAAGGAAGCGGGAATCCACACCTGCTTGGACACCTCCGGGTGTGTTTGGAATGAGGACGTGGAAGCCCTGCTTGAGGTTACGGATCTGGTGCTCTTGGATATCAAATACACCAACGAGGAAGACTATCGGCGATACGTGGGATGCTCTATGGAACAGCCGTTGCGCTTTTTGGCAGAGCTGAACAAGCGGCACATCCCCACCACCCTGCGGCAGGTGATCATTCCCCCGCTGAACGATGGGGAGGACAACATCCTGCGGCTGAAGCAGATCGCCCTTGCTCACCCCTGCGTGAACAAGATCGAGCTTCTCCCCTTCCGCAAGATCTGCGAGAGCAAGTACGAAAATATGGGCATCCCCTTTCCCTTCGCAAAATACGATTCCCCTGCCAAAGAAAAAATGAGCGCCCTGCAAGATCTGCTGGACGCTGAATAAATAGTAATAGCAACAGCGGCACCATAACGGCGCCGCTGTTTTGCTGTTTGATGGCGTTATTTCAAAAGCTCCGGGTCGGATTATCCGGCGTTCACCAGATACACGTCTGCGCGATTTACATGGTAAGCAACAAAATAGAAGTTGCCATCCATGCCGCAATACATTCTACCCATTAAGACGTCTTCAAATATCTTTTTGCCGACCATAATGTCCTGGGTTCTATAGACGATCGTGGTTTTCAATCCGTCTCCGTAATGGAATTCCACCCAGCCCCACGCCGATTCGCTCTGATACACCGTAGTCATCATAAAACGAGAGGTTACGTTGCCGGAAAGATCATAGGTGGAAAAAATTGCTTGACTCAAATTTTCCACATCCATCATATAATCGGTATAATCGCTAATAGAAATGCCCGCAGAGGTGATCGCACGCACGGAGATGTTTTCATCGGGCTCTCTGTTGATCAACAACGTAGTACTCTCGCCGTCCGGTGTAACGAAAGCCTCGTTGCCCGTTACGTATCGATACGGCACAGCATCACCCGCAAGTTCAGTTTTGTCCAAGGTATACAGGATCCCTTCCCGAGACTGGTATAAGACGGTATCTCCGTACCGAATCAGGCTTCCGGAGCTGTCATAACCGTATCTGAACACGGGATATTCCGCTTCCAAGGTTGCAGAGGAAAAGCCATTGGAAATGTCCAATTGATAAGCGATTCCTATGCTATCCAACATATACAACGTATTTCCGCAGATTTCCACGTCAATGACATGGTTGACGCACCGCTTCGGCAGAACCGCTCCGTCGTTCAAACGGATCAACCTGTCATTTTCCGCGAAATAATAGTTGCCGTCGCCATCGGCAAAGAAATCCCCGGGAAGCCCGATATCGCCGTTGGAAGGATCATCTTCGAAGAAGAAATTATACTCCATAACGCCGTTGGGACCGATGTCAAAGGTAAAGACTTTTTCCAACGTCGTCTCTTTCTCTGCGGGCGCAGGAGCCTTGCAGATCAAGCACTCCGCTTTGGGATTC
>JAGBXS010000017.1 GCA_017629175.1 Clostridia bacterium | reverse complement strand
CTTATGAAGAAAAGCACCGCGCTGCTTTGCGGTGCGGGAGTGGTTTTGGTCTGCGTTGCCGTGGGTTTGGCGCGTCCCATCTCCTCCATTTTCGTGGGGTATGACGGAGGGCTTTTGGACATGACTACCCGCGCCTTTGTGATCTGTGCCCTGCCCTTCCTGTTCATGTGGCTGAACATTTACACCTCCTCCTTTTTCACCGCGCTCAACGACGGTGCCGTTTCCGCCGCCATTTCCTTTATGCGGGCTTTGGTGTTGCCTACGGTATGTATTCTGGCTCTGCCCTATTTCTTCCGTCTGGACGGCGTATGGTTCGCCCTGGTGGTCAGCGAGGTGCTGGGGCTGTGCGTTTCTCTGTTCTTCCTGCTGACCAAAAAGAAAAAATACGGATATTGATGCAAAAAAAGAGGCCTTTCACTGAAAAGCCTCTTTTCGTTTTGTTTTATTTCTTGCGCTTGCTCACAAGGATCGCCGCTACGGCTACGATTGCAACCGCCGCCACGATGGCCAGGATCAGGAGAGCAGAGCCGCCCTCCTCTCCGTTATCCGCAGAGGAAGCTGCGGGAACAGAGGGCTCGGCAGAGGAGTCAGCAGGCTCCTCGGAGGGTTCTTCGGAAGGTTCTTCGGAGGACTCGTCGGAGGGAGCCTCAGAGGGCTCGTCGGAGGGCTCGTCGGGAACGTTTGCACCCACGGGGAAGCCGTACACCTCCGCCTCGGAGATCATCACAAAGGTGTTGGTATGCACGTATCGGAACTGAACGTAGCGGGCTGTGACAGCCTCCTCCAGCAGGATCGCCGTGGAAGTCATCCCCTTATCGTTGACCTCTTCGGGAGTCACGGTGCCCGCACAGCTCCAATCTGTTCCGTTGGAAGAAACGTACACGGAGATGTTGGAGGGCTCCTGAACGCCTGCGCCCTTGTTCTTGGCAGAGGAAGCGGCGTAATAGGTGGCAAACCGCCACAGCTCGTACTCCTCGCCCAGATCGAAGGTGATGTGGAAATAGCCTTGTTCCAGATACTCGGAATTCTTTGCGTAGAAGGCCATAAATTCCGCACCGGAATAAGAGGAGCTGTCATCACCCAGAATGCCGTCGGTCATGGAAAGGCCGTTTTCATCGGGATAACGATCCACACCCTCGGAGGAATAAAGCGGAGAACGCTGATATTCCATGCCAAGCACCAGATTTTCGCCGTATGTAGTGGGATCTTTCTTGGGAAGCGCCTTGGTTTCCAGGGCTTCGCCGCAAAGGGTACAGTATTTGCAGGCCTGACCTTCCTCTTGCTCCGTGGATTTTTTCACTTCCACCCAGTCGCCGGAAACGTGGCTATGTGCCCCTACCTCCGCTTCGTAGGCCTCTACCTCCGCAACCATCACGAAGGATTTCAAGGCAAAGAAACGGTACTGTACGTATCTGGCACAGGGAACGGTGTCGGGATCCACGGTGATCTCCAGCATCTTGGTCTCGGTGGTATCCACCGCCTGCGTGGTGCCGGCGTGCACCCAATTTTGGTTATCCATGGAAACGTAAACCGCCACGGAAGCAGGGCCGGTAACGCCTGCAGTCGCATACGCGGAAGCAGTGTAGGCCACAAATTTCTCCAAAGGACGGACGTCCTCCAGATCCACGGTGATTTGGAAATACCCCTTCGTGCCATAATCCCCGTAGGAGGTATGGAAGGCGATGAAGGCCGGATCGTGATAGGCGCCGTCCATGGCAAGCTTGCCGTCGGTCATGGTGGTGCCGTTCTCATCGGGGTATTTTTCCAGACCGTCATCCAGGAACAATCCGGTATGGGTATATTTTTTGCCCAGGGCGATATTGTCGTTGCCCTCTTCTCTTTCCAGCTTGGGGACGTATTCGTATTCATACGCCGCACCGCAGGAGGTGCAACGCTTGACTCTTACGCCGTCGAAGTGATAGGTGGGCTCGTAAACGTCGGTCCATTCCGCTTTCGTATGAACGTGGTTTTCCCGCTCCTGCTCCACCGCGTTTTTATCCTTTTTGATCTCAAAGGTATCCAGCACGGCTTTGTCGGAGACACGGTAGGTGGTGATCTTAAAGGAATGGTCGTTCACCTCGATGTTGGTGAAGGTGATGGTCTTCTGCAGCTTGAAAGCGATATGGGGCAGCTGAGCATCGCTCAACAGATTGTAATACTTAGAGCCGGAGGGAGTGCCGCCGGAAAGGTAGAGGATGCCCTTGGGGTCGGTAACGCTGGTTGCGTTGCCCTGAGCGGTATCCGGAGTGAGCCCGTCGATCATGTATGCACGGGAGTTGACGTGCTCGTGACCCGCCAGAACCACGTCGATGTCCAGCTCCTTCATCATGGGAGCAAACTGCTCGCGGCGTTCGCGAATGGCTTCGTTGATGTAATAATCGTTGGAGCCGAAGAAATTGTAGTGGGTCACAACAACCTTCCAGCTCACGTCGGGGTTGAGGGCGATGGCCTTTTGCATAAATTCCTTATGCTCATCCCAGTTCACGTTGCAGGTGTTGATATGCAGGAACAGAACGCCGTTGTAGGTGTACCAATAGTCTCCGCCGGCTTTGCTTTCGCCGTAGCTCTTCCCGTCGATGGTGGTGTTGGGGTTGTTGAAATAATTCTTGTAAAAATTGGAATCGTAGTCATGGTTGCCGATGGAGGTGGCCATGGCAAGAGAGGTAAACTGCTCGGGGGCTAAGTACGCAGAGAAGAGGGAGGGATCGTTGGACTCCTCCACCTGATCTCCCGCACAAACGAGCAGAGAGGTCTCGGGGAACATGGACATTGCCGTGGCAAGGGTATTCTTCCATTTGGCAAGGTCGTTATCCTTGGAATAAGGAACGATCTGCGGATCGCCTACGAAGATAAAATTGAAATGATCCTCGGGATCGGTGGTAAAATATCTCAGCTTGGAGACGGTGTTGCCGCTTCTGAGGCGGTAAACGTATTCGGTATCGCTTTTCAGCCCGAAAATGGTGGCGCGGTGCACCAGCTTGCCGTTGAACTGACTCAGATACGTCTGCACAGAGGTATACTCCTCCGGGAAGGTATCCCCGTCTCGCACGGCGAATTCCACGTAGCCCTCGGTGCTGTTGCTGTGCCAGAGGAAATTACGCTCCCCTTCATCGGCACCTACGTTCATGCTGAAGTTCTCGAACGCTTTGTCGGATACCTTGTAATCCGTGTCGGCGGCAAGAATGGACATTTGCGGAAGCAGGACGGAAAGAACCAGCACTGCCGCAAGGATCAAAGTAAGTTTTTTCATATTTCGTCTCCTTTATACCAATCGCTCACCCAAGGGCTTTGGCGTATCCCCTGCGAAGATGGTTTTTGCGTTTTCCACGTAATCTGCAAAGGTGAGATCTCTGTCTCTATGAAGGTGGCGGGGCGGCTTTTGCCCCAGCTCGTACATCCAGATACCCTCGTAGCCCACGGCGAGCAAGCCTTGATACAGCTCTTGCCAGTGGATATCCCCTTCCCCGGGGAGCCAGTGCTTCTCGTCTTTGAAGTCGTAGTCGGAGATATGCACCGTGAGGATACGGTGACCCACAGTTTTCAAAAAGTCGGTATGTGTCCCCTGCAACAGATGGTTCACATCAAAGCAGACCCGAAGCTTGTCATTTGCGGAGATCAGCTCTGCCAGCTCCTCGGCGGTATTCCCCAAGCAGGAGCGGGGCAGATCCTCCACGGCAATG
>JAGBXS010000016.1 GCA_017629175.1 Clostridia bacterium | reverse complement strand
GCTGGGTTGCCGTATCGACGGCGGACAGGCTGAGTATGTCCGCGTACCCTTCGCAGACCAAGGGCTGAACAAGATTCCCGACACCGTCACCGACAGACAAGCTTTGCTGGTGGGGGATGTGCTTGCCACGGGTTATTGGGCGGCGAAGATCTCTGAGATTACGGAAGACGATACCGTTCTCATCATCGGAGCAGGCCCCACGGGAATCTGTACCCTTCTTTGCGTGATGCTGAAAAAACCGGGGCGTATCATTGTATGCGAGAAGGACGAGAACCGCATAAAATTCGTTAAAGAACACTACCCCCACGTGCTGACCGTTATGCCCGAGGAATGTCTCGATTTTGTCCGTGAGAATAGTGACCACGGCGGGGCAGACGTGGTTCTGGAGGTGGCAGGTGCCGGCACCGACGAAGTCGGCGGTATGAACACCTTCCGGCTGGCATGGCAGTGCGCCCGTCCCAACGCCACCGTCACGGTGGTGGCACTCTACGATAAGCCCCAAAGCCTCCCCTTGCCCGATATGTACGGCAAGAACCTCACCTTTAAAACCGGCGGCGTGGACGGCTGCGACTGTGAGGAAACCCTCGCCCTCATCGCCGAGGGCAAGCTCGATACCGAGCCCCTCATTACCCATACCTACCCGCTTGCCAAGATCCACGAAGCGTATGACCTGTTTGAAAACAAACGGGACGGAGTGATTAAGGTCGCGGTGGAGTGCTAACGGTTTCATGATCGCGTAAAAAAGCGTCATCTCGAAGATGACGCTTTTTGTATTTCCTTTATCTCACTATGCTTCAGTCGATGGGCTTCATTGTGGGGAATAGCAGAACGTCTCTGATAGACGCGCTGTCGGTGAGAAGCATAACCAGTCTGTCGATACCGAAGCCAAGGCCGCCGGTAGGGGCGAGACCGTACTCCAGCGCGGTGACATAGTCGTAGTCAACCTGAGCGGTGGTATTGGGATCCTCGGCACGCTTGTTGGCAACCTGCTTCTCGAAACGCTCCTTCTGGTCGATGGGATCGTTCAGCTCGGAGAAGGCGTTACCAAACTCGGTAGCGTTGATGAAGTATTCAAAACGCTCGGTAAAGGCAGGCATATCGGGCTTTCTCTTTGCCAAGGGGCTGTTTTCTACGGGGTAATCGTAGATGATGGTGGGCTGGATCAGATTCTCTTCCACGAATGCATCAAAGAACTCGATGAGCACCAATCCCTTGGTGGCGTTGGCGGGAACCTCTACGTGATGTGCCTTTGCACAAGCGCGGGCGTCCTCGTCGGTAGCCCAATCGTTGTAGCTGACACCTGCGTACTTCTCCACAGCTTCCACCATGGTGAGCTTCTGCCAGTGACCCATATCGATCTCTTTGCCCTGGTAGTTGATCACGGTGGTGCCGCAGATCTTCTCTGCCAGCATGGTGTTCATCTCGATAACCAGATCCATCATACCCTTGTAGTCGGTGTATGCCTGATACAGCTCAATGGAGGTAAACTCGGGGTTGTGCTTGGTGTCCATGCCCTCGTTGCGGAAGATACGGCCTACCTCGTAGACCTTGTCAAAGCCGCCTACGATGAGTCTCTTCAGGTAAAGCTCCGTCTCAATACGCAGGAACATATCCATATCTAGGGTGTTGTGGTGAGTCTTGAAGGGTCTTGCGGAAGCGCCGATCTCAAAGGGAGTCAGCACGGGAGTATCCACTTCCAGGAAGCCCTTGCCGTCCAGATAAGCGCGGATCTCACGCAGGATCAAGCTGCGCTTCACAAAAGTATCCTTTACCTCGGGATTGACGATCAGATCCACGTAACGCTGACGGTAACGCATATCCTGATCCTTCAACCCGTGGAACTTCTCGGGCAGGGGAGTCAGAGACTTGGCCAGCAGGGTAATACCCTGGGCGTGGATGCTGGTTTCGCCGGTGCGTGTCTTGAACACAAAACCGGTCAGACCGATCACGTCGCCGATATCAAATTTCTTAAACTCCTTGTAGCAATCCTCACCCACGTCGTTGATACGCACGTAGGACTGGATGGTACCGGTGGAATCCATAATGTGTACGAAGGAGGCCTTACCCATGTCGCGGCGGCTCATGATTCTGCCCGCTACGGAAACGGTCTGGTTCTCCAATGCCTCAAAGTTAGCCTTGATATCTGCCGCGTAAGCAGTCACTTCATACTTGGTGATCTCAAAAGGATCCTTGCCGGCTTCCTTCATTTCGGCAAGCTTCTGTCTGCGGATACGGATCTGATCCGAAAAATTCTCCTCCGCAGTGGGAAGGGTGGTTTCTTCTGCCATGGTCTGTGCCTTTCTTTACTTGGAAATGTTGGTGATGGTGAACTTACGGATGCCGCCGGGAGTCTCTACGCTGATAGAGTCACCCTTCTTGGTGCCCAGCAGGGTCTTGCCAAGGGGGCAGTCGTCACTGATCTTGCCGTTCAAGGGGTCAGCCTCGGTAGCGGCTACGATCTTGTAGGTGTATTCCTGGTCATTGTCGATGCAATGGATCTCAACGGTGTTACCAACGCTGACCTTATCGGTGCTCAGCTCAGCGTCGTCCATAACAACGGCGTTCTCCAGGGTGTCCTCCAGAGCGGCAATCTTGCTTTCGATCTCCGCCTGTTCGTTTTTTGCTTCATCGTATTCGCTGTTCTCGGAAAGGTCGCCGTATTCACGTGCCTTCTGGATCGCCTGCGCGACTTCCTTACGCTTTACGGTTTTCAGGTACTCAAGCTCGTTCTGAAGCTTCAGAAAGCCTTCTTTGGAAACAATGATCTGCTTTGCCATGATTGTGATACTCCCTTATGAATGATGAAATATAATTAACTAAATGATACCTGCTTCAGTTGCCCAAAAGTGCTTCCAATGCCTTTTGGAGCTGTTTGTCCTCGCTGAGGGGCAGACGGTAAAGCTTCAGCCGCTCCTCCTCTGTGAGGATCACTTCGTAGCCCTCGGTGGGTTTGATACCGATACCGTCGTAGCTGACGTTGGAGGCGGGGTTGTAATAGCGATGGGTGATCTTGATGGCGGAGCCGTCCTTCATGGGAACGATGCTTTGCATAGTGCCCTTGCCGAAAGTCTTTTCGCCTACGATGGTGGCGATCCCATAGTCCCGCAGATCTGCGGTGAACAGCTCTGCCGCAGAAGCGGTATTGCCGTTGCACAGCACAGCCATGGGCGCGTCCAGGAAACGCTCTCCGTCGCTCTTTTGGCTCTCGCTCTTGCCGTCGGCGGAAACGATGTGAATGATATCCCCCTCGGGCAACAGCAGATCCAAGCACTTGCAGATCACGTCAAGACTGCCGCCGGGATTGTCGCGAACGTCAAATATATAAGCCTTGCAGCCATCTGCCTTGGCCTGCTCCAAAGCGGAGGCAAACTGCTCGTAGGTGATGGCTTCGGAGAAGGAGAGGATCTCGATGTAAGCAACGTCTCCCTCCAGCTTCTCGTAGAACACGTTTTCCGTCTTCATTTTGCCGCGGACAGCCTCGATCTGCAGAGTCTCGCCGTCCCGCAGAATGGTAAGCTTTACGGAGGTTCCCTCCTCGCCTGCTACCAGATTCAAGGCCTCGGAATAGGTATCCTCGGTGAGAAGGGTCTGTTCAATGGCGGTTACAATGTCCCCGGGCAGGATGCCCGCCTTCTGAGCAGGGGAGTCGGTGACCACCCGGTGAACGAAGGCACCCTCCGTTTCCGGATCGTAGATCACGGAGATACCGATGCCCACGTAGTTGCCGCTATGAGACTCAACGTACGCCGCATATTCCTCGGCAGTCATGTATTGGCTGTAAGGATCTCCGATGGATTCAAACATAGCGGCGTAGACAGCCTCCCACAAAAGGGCGTTGTCATACTCGCGGATGTAGTTTTCGTCGATATAGTTCAGCAGGGTCTCCATCTTGGCGTATTTTGCATACACCTGATCCATCTCCCGCAGCTTGGCGTTGACCTGGGACGTAACGGTCACGTAAGCACCGATAAAAACGCCGACGGCCAACAGCAAGGCGAAGAAGACCGCCCCTGCAAGGGAAACCTTCTTCGGCTGTTTGTTTGTAAAAAGCAGCTTTTCGTCGCGGATGTCTACCTCTACCTGCTCGTTGTGGTTCAAATTGTTTTCCATGGGTTGATCTGTCATACCTTATTTTTTGTTGGGGAGCTTGGTATAATAGCCGTCGGGAAGATAGTCGTCGGGATCCACGTATTCGCCGCCCAAAAGAACGGAGAAGTGGAGATGGTTACCGGTGGAACGCCCTGTGGTGCCCACCAAAGCCACGATATCGCCCTGCTTTACGTTCTGACCCTCCACGCATACCAGCTTGCTGGCATGGCCGTACAGAGTGGTAACGCCGACACCCTGATTGTTTTGCCCATGGTAGATGATCACGCAGTTGCCGTAGCCGCCGTACCAAGCGGATTTGGTCACCACGCCGCCTGCCGCCGCAAGAATGGGGGAGCCCTTTGCACAGGCTACGTCCAAGCCGGAGTGGAACTCCGTACCCACACCGGTGATGGGGTTGGTACGGGTGCTGTAGTGGCTGGTGATACGGTAGGAAACGTTCTCGTCCAAGGGCCAGATAAATCCGCCCTCAACGGGCTTGAAATCGGCGTTGTTGTTGTCGATCTGCTGCTGATACAGCTCCTGACGCTCCTTCTTCAGCTGCTCGATCTTTGCGGCAGTCTCGGAAGCGGTGGTGCCCAAAGCCGTGTACTTCTCGGTGAGGGCTTCCAGATTCAGGTTCAGCTCCTCTGCCAGAATATCAAACTCTGCCATGGCGATCTCAAGCTCCGCTTGATCCTTCTCCAGGGAGGCAAGGTAAAGCTCGTATTTCTCGCAGGCTACGTCGTACTCCCGGTTCAGATCCTCCAGCTTTAAGAGAGACTGCTCCGCAGAGGTGCGGAGATCACTGACACACTCCATAATGGAGTTGAAGTTGTCTCTTCTGGAGAGATAGTCGGAAAGGCTGTCGGAGGAGAACAAAAGCTCAAAATCGTTTACCGTGCCGTTTTCGTAAATAAAACGCATCAGCTCGGAGAACAGATCGGAATAATACTCGTATTCGTTTTGCACCAGGATCAGCTCCGCCTGAGCGGTGCTGCGCTTCATGTCGCAGGATTGCAAAAGGGATTCGTTCAGCTGGATCTGTGAGCCCAAGAGAACGATCTGCCCTGCAATCAGCTCTGCCTGCTCTGCGTTGGAGGTGGATTGCCCCTTCATTGCCTCCAGATCCGCGAGAAGGTCCTTCTGCTCACTTTGCAGACGGGAGAGCAACGCCTCGCAATCCTTGATATCCTTATCAATGGAAGCGATGGTACGCTCCGCGTATACCTCCTCCGCAGGGGTGCTGCGTGCAAGAGCCAAAAACAGTGCGGAAGCCATGCAAAGGCACAGCAGAACACAAACGATTTTCCTTGGTTTCAAAAACGACATAACAAAACTCATTTCTTGTAGTTGGGGAATGGGAATTAAACCTTAAGATATTTCTTAAGAGAGATACTGCCGGAGATCAATCCCGCAAAAAGGCCGACGGCGCAGAACAGCACCGCAAGCACGGGAAGATGGTTGGCGTAAGGGGAGAGCTGAATGCCGCCCCCGGAGATGGCGGTGGTCACAGAGGCAACCACGCCGGAAAGCACGTAGCGGTAAAGCAGGAATTCAACTCCCAGAGATAATGCGGCGGAGAAGAGTCCGATGATCACGCCCTCGACCAGGAAGGGAGTGCGGATAAACGCCTTGGTGGCGCCGCAGTATCGCATGAACATGACCTCATTACGGCGGGCAAATACACCCAGCTTAATGGTGTTCATGATCACGAACAGGGAAATGATCAGCAGGATGCCCATGAGCCACAAGCCCACGGCAAGCAAGGTCTGCTTGATACCCGTAACGTTCTCGTAAAGCTTGATGTTGGAGGAGATATCTGTGGTCTGTACCGCAAAGTTCCCGTCGGAAAGCTTGATGCTCTCGATACGGGTAATGATCTTGGCAGCCTCGGTGATCTCAGCCGTCCCGCTGAAGGTCAATTCATAGCTGGGACGCAGGGGATTCAGGGTCTCGTCGAAGAAGGTGCTCCACTCCTGATCCTTGTAAAGCTCCTTGAAGCGGCGGAGATGCTCCTCCTTGGAGACGAACACCGGCTCGCCCTCCAAAATGGGAAGCTCTGCGTAGATCCCCTTCAAGGCACTTCCGATCTCCTCGATCTGCGCGTCGGAATAAGTAGCGGGGATGCGCACCTCGATGACGTTGAGGTTATCCACACGGTTAAAATTCTCTTCAATGTTCACGATCACCAGATAGAAGGTACCTACGATGATCATGCAGGAAAGCAAGACCAAAACAGAGGCGGTGGACATGATGCTGTTGCGGAAAATGCCCTTACAGCCCTGCTTCAGATTATATCCAAAGGAACGGAACCATCTCATACCTGTGCACCTCCTTCGGAATCATCAAGACCGATACGGTCGGAGATGATCTCTCCGGCACAGATCTCCACGGTACGCTTGCGGTAACGGCGGATCAGCTCCTCGTCGTGGGTGACCACGATCACCGTCTTGCCCAGACGGTTGATACGCAGGAGAAGGTCCATAATATCGTCACGCAGGTTGTTATCGATGTTACCGGTGGGCTCGTCTGCGATGATGAGAGAAGGGTTGTTGACCATAGCGCGGGCAAAGGCAACTCTCTGCTGCTCACCGCCGGAAAGATGGTCCGGGAAGCTGTCTGCCTTTTCCGTCAGACCCACCACGTTCAAAAAGAAGGGCACGCGCTTACGGATGGTGGAATTCTTCTCGCCGATGACCCGCATGGCAAAGGCCACGTTCTCGTAAACCGTCATCTTGTCAAACAGCTTGAAATCCTGGAACACCACGCCCATGGTACGGCGCAGATAGGGGATCTTGCGGGAACGGATCTTATCCAAACGGTAACCGTTCACCTCGATGGAGCCGGCGGAAAGCTTCTCCTCACAAAGCAAAAGCTTGGTAAGAGAGGTTTTTCCCGCACCGGAATGCCCCATCAGAAAGACGAACTCGCCGTCGTCAATGTGCAGGTTGATGTCCTTCAGCGCTACCGTTCCGTCGGGGTACGCCAGGGACACGTTTTTAAAATGGATCATATACGTGAATGATTAAAACATATTGGGCTTGGAGGTCAGATACTTCTTGACCATCAAAGCAACCTTGAAGGTGATAGCGGAATCGAACTCTCTCAGATCCAGACCGGTGAGCTTCTTGATCTTCTCCAAGCGGTATACCAGCGTGTTACGGTGAACGAACAGCTTACGGGAGGTCTCGGAAACGTTCAGATTGTTGTCAAAGAAGGCGTGGATGGTCAGCAGAGTTTCTCTGTCCAGACTCTCCAGAGAGCCCTTCTTGAACACCTCGGAAAGGAACATGGAGCAAAGGGTGGTGGGAAGCTGATAGATCAGACGTCCGATACCCAGATTTTCATAGTTGATGCAGGTCTGATCGGTGTCGAATACTCTGCCTACCTCCAAAGCAACCTGGGCGTCCTTATAAGAACGGGCAAGCTCCTTCACGGAGGAGACAACGGTACCGATACCTACCACACACTTGAGATAGAACTCGCTCTGCACGTTGTCCACGATGGAGCGGGCAATGGCGTCAATGGCCTTGCTGTCGGTGTTGTTCTTCAACTCCTTGACCAGAACGATATCTGTCTCGCCTACGCTGATAATGTAATCCCTGGTCTTGTCGGGGAACATATTCTGAATGATGTCGTAGGGCACGATATCGGACTTGGACTGGAAGCGGATCAGGAACACCGCACGGTTGGTCTCGTTATCGAAGCGAAGCTCCTTGGACTTGATGTAAATATCGCCGGGGAGGATGTTATCAAGAATGATGTTCTTGATAAAGTTGGTCTTATCGTACTTCTCATCGTAAAGGGTCTTGATGTTAGAGAAGGCGATGGAAAGGAGGGTGGTAATGCTCTTGGCATTGTCGTCCTCACCCTGCACGAATACGATGTACTCGATGCGGGCGTGGGAGCCGATGGGACGGTAAGTATAGCCCTCTGCGGTAATGGTGTCAAAGTTGTAAGAGATCTCCTCGATGATATCCCGATGGCTTTCACCGATGCGGGCCAGCTGGCTGCAAGCAATGATGGTACCCTTTTCGTCAATGATACCGATATCGCGGTCAACCGCCTCGCGCATTTGATAGACCAGATTCTGGAACAACTTATTGCTCATGTTTCCTACTCCTTAGCTTAAAATAATCAAATATTGTCTGCAGGAAGCGACGGCGGCAACCGTCGCGACCTATATTTTATCCGAATACGCATTCTATTCTACAATATTTTTGTTCAAATTGCAATACCTTATTGAAATTTTTTACAAAAAAATCGCACCTATTTTGGTCAAATTGCAGACTCTGTGTATCTGCATGGCAAAAACAGGATGCGTTTTTTGTGAATATATACCATCAAGGGCAGAATATCATCGTTCATGTGAGGCTTGAAAGATGCCGTATTTTCGTTGCAAACGGCCGAAAATGCGGGTAACGGGCTTCCTCATAAGGGCCAAAAACAAAATGTTCGTCAAAGCGTACAAAAGGGTAAAGGGCAGGGAGGTCGCCGTCGCCGCGGCAAAGCGGGAGATGGAAAAGCCTCCCTCTGCGGTCAAAACCACCCATAGATCCATCACCAGGGAGAACAAGATCCCCGAAGCACCGCCGTAGATCAACAGCGGGACAAGCTGCTTCAACAGCGGGGCAAGCAGTCCCGCAAGCAGCCCGCAGAACCCCCAACTCAGCATTTGAAAAGGGGTGAATCCCCCGATGCCGAAGGCGAGACCGGATAGTAAGGCGGAAAGAGAGCCCGTGGCAAACCCGGCCTCTTTCCCGAAGAAGACCCCCGCCAATACCGCCACGGCGGTGATGGGCTTTACCCCCGGCAGGGCAAAAAAGGCCATGCGGCTCACCGCGGCAAAGGCGACGAGTGCCGCCAAAACCGTGATCTCCGCGGCTGAGTGCTTGGCCTTCTCAAACCGCAAAAAGAAGGGCAATAGGGAAAGCACCACCAATGCACCTACGGCGAAAGCCGTCCCCCGATCACCCGCCAGCAGATACCCCGCCAAAAGGGAAAGGGGCGCCAGCACCAACCACAATATATATTGTAACGTTTTCCTCATCATAAAAATTCGTCCCTTATTCTTGTAAGTACCATTATACCCCCAAAAGGGTGCCTTTGTCAAGCGGTGGATCTCCTTTCCGCAAAAAGTAAAAAAACTGTTAAGTGCCTTGACAAACGAACTGCTTTTGTGTAAAATAGTTAACCGTGTTAACTGTTTTAGGAAAGGATATCCATACATGTCAGAAGAATTAAATCAGGAGCGGGTGCGCAAGGCTACCATGCTGTTCAACGCCAACAACCGACGGCACAAAAGAGTCTTCGGGAAGTTTGTGTCAGAGCTTGGGATCAGCAATTCCCAGCACCGCCTTTTGATGCACTTGTACTCCACCGACTGTGTCCCATCCCAGACACAGCTTGCCCGTACCTTTGAGGTCAGCAGTGCCGCCATTGCCGCCGCACTGAAGAATTTGGAAAAAAGCGGCTACATCCGCCGCTGTGCCGCCGTAGAGGACGGTCGCTACAACGAGATCGCTTTGACGGAGAAGGGGCTGGATCTGGTGCGCCGCACCCACAGCATTTTTACCTCCGCCGACGTGGCCATGTTCAATTCCTTCTCTCCCGAGGAGCTGGAAAGCTTCATCACCTGTTTGGAGAAGATGAAGACGGCCCTGAAGCAGATGGAAGAGCAAGAAACGGAGATCCCCCGCTTGCAGGGGATTCACGTACGGGAAATCTTGGTAGGTATGCACAGAGACGGAGAATGATCTCCGCTTTGACGGAAAGGAATACGTTATGAACCAAAATAAAAAGAAAACCAAAGGGAAGTGGTCGCGGTACGCCAAGCCCTATCTTCCTTATTTCATTTTAGGACCCCTTTGTATGATCGTGGAGGTCATCGGTGAGATCCTGATGCCCCTTTGCCTCGCTCGGGTCATCAACGGTGCCGCAGAGCATGGCTGGGGGTATGCCGTAGGCTACTCCGGCGCCATGGTGGTCATCGCTTTGGTGATGATGGCAGGAGGTGTGGGCGGTGCGTATTACGGTGCCAAGGCATCGGTGAACTTCGCCGCAGACTTAAGAAGCGACGTGTACGCCAGAGTGCAGAAGTTCTCCTTCGCCAACATCGACCGCTTTTCCACGGGCTCTCTGGTCACCCGTCTTACCAACGACGTGACCCAGATCCAGAACATGATCAATATGCTGTTACGTATGGCATTGCGTGCCCCCGGTATGCTCATCGGTGCCCTGATCATGGCCATCAGCCTCAGACCCTCTCTGGCAGTGGTGCTTGCCATTACCATCCCCTTGATGATCCTGTCCATCGTCTGCCTGATCTTAAAGAGCTACCCCATGTTTGCCAAGGTGCAGAGCAAGATCGATAAGCTGAACTCCACTGTCCAGGAAAACGTCACCAACGTCCGCGTGGTGAAGTCCTTCGTGCGGGAAGACTTTGAGGAGAACAAGTTCCGCGAGGCCAACCGTGACCTGAAGGAGACCGGTGTCAAAACCACCAAGATCATGATCTTCATGTCCCCGGTGATGACCCTGTTTATGAACGTCTCCACCATCGCGGTTTTGTGGTTCGGCAGCCGTATGGTCTACGGAAGTGCCATGCCCGTGGGGGACCTTTCCGCCTTCCTGACCTACGTGACCCAGATCCTCTCCTCCTTGATGATGGTGACCTTCCTTTTGATGATGCTTGCCCGTGCCATGGCATCTGCCAAGCGTATCTCCGAGGTGCTGGATGAGGAGATCACCCTCACCGATACCTCTGCCTCTTCCCCCGAGAAGACCGTGGAAGAGGGCGAGATCCGCTTTGAGAACGTTTCCTTCCGCTATTATAAGGACAGCGAGGGCATGGTGCTTGACAAGATCAACCTGACCATCCCTCCCCGCAGCGTGGTGGGCATCATCGGCTCCACCGGATGCGGCAAGACCACGTTGGTTTCCATGATCCCCCGCCTTTACGACGTGGACGAGGGCAGAGTCCTCATCGACGGCACCGACGTGCGGGATTACAGCTTGTACAACCTCCGCGAGGGCGTGGGCATGGTGCTCCAGAAGAACGTCCTCTTCTCCGGCTCCATCGGCGACAACCTCCGCTGGGGTAACGAGGAGGCCACCGACGAGGAGATCGTCGCCGCGGCGGAATCTGCCCAGGCGCACCCCTTCGTTTCCTCCTTCAAGGGCGGCTATGAATACGACCTGGGGCAGGGAGGCAAGAACGTCTCCGGCGGCCAGAAGCAGCGTCTCTGCATCGCCCGTGCCCTGCTGAAAAAGCCCAAGATCCTGATCCTGGACGACTCCACCTCCGCGGTGGATACCGCTACGGAAGCCCGCATCCGTCAGGCCTTCCGCGGCGAGCTGGCAGATTCCACCAAGATCATCATCGCCCAGCGTATCACCTCTGTCATGGATGCGGATATGATCGTCGTTATGAACGACGGTGCCGTCACAGGCGTGGGTACTCACGCAGAGCTTCTGGAGAACAACGTCGAATACCAAGAGATCTATTATTCCCAGATGGACGGAAAGGAGGCAGACAATGGCTAAGCGCACCTTAGAATCCCTCCAAAAGCAATACGCCCGTGCGGTGAACGATAAACGCCGCGGCCCCGGCGGACCCGGCCCTCGCAGAGGCGGTCCTCACGGCGGAGGCTCGGGGAAGCCCAAGAACACCTCTGCCACTGTCCGCAGACTGCTTTCCTACGTTGGCAAGTATAAAGGCAGATTGATCTTGGTGCTTTGCTGTATGCTGGTGAGCACCGTCACCTCTCTTCTCGGCTCCTATATGCTGGCGCCCATCATCAACCGTATTCAGATCCAATTGGGCGGCGAGGTGGATTGGACCCCCATCGGCAAGGCTGTGGACGGCTTGATCACCAAGATCACCGAGATCCCCTTGGTCTCCGAGATGCTTTCCGCAGGGCAGTTCCAAGCCATCGCAACCTATATTTTAGCGGCGGTATTCGTTTTGGCCTGCGTCTTCCTGGTGGGCGTTTTCAGCAACTACCTCCAGGCGCGTTTGATGCTTTCCGTATCCCACAACGCCTCCGAGGCCATCCGTAACGATCTGTTCGCCAAGCTCCAAAAGCTTCCCGTCAGATACTTCGATACCAACACCACCGGTGAGATCATGTCCCGCTTCACCAACGACGTTGACAACGTGGAGATCATGATCAACAACTCCCTCACCGGCTTGGTTTCCGGTGTGATCTCCCTGATAGGCACCTTCATCTTCATGGTAACCACCAACATCTGGCTTTCCTTGGTCACCGTGGCATTCCTGCCCATCTTTGCCAAGGGCGGCCAGGCACTTGCCAAGGCCTCCGGCAAATACTACTCCGGTCAGCAAGCGGCGTTGGGCGCGGTGAACGGCTACATTGAGGAAACCGTTACCGGCTCCAAGGTGGTCAAGGTGTTCAACCACGAAGCCACCTGCGTGGAGGAGTTCGATATGCTGAACAACGACCTCCGTGAAAAGCAGATGAAGGCGCAGTTCTACGGCGGTATCATGGGTCCCGTGATGGGTAATACCAGCCAGATCGCCTACGCCATCACCGTGGGCTTGGGCGGTGTGCTGATCTTCACCAGCGGCTTCGGCGCAGGTGACTTGACCGTGTTTGCCAACTACTCCCGCCAGTTCTCCATGCCCATCAACATGATCTCCCAGCAGACCGGCACCATCTTCGCCGCCTTGGCAGGTGCAGAGCGCGTCTTCGGCATTATGGATATGGATCCCGAAGCGGCGGATGCTCCCGACGCTGATTCCATGCCCTTTATGAAGGGGCACGTGGAGCTGAAGAACGTGACCTTCGGCTACGTTCCCGAGAAGACCATCCTCAAGAACATCTCCCTCTACGCCAAGCCCGGGCAAAAGATCGCCTTCGTGGGCTCTACGGGCGCGGGCAAAACCACCGTCACCAACCTGCTCAACCGCTTCTACGATATTGAAGAAGGGGAGATCACCATCGACGGTGTGCCCATCAAGAACATTCAGCGCGACGTCCTTCGCAAGAATATCGCCATGGTCCTGCAGGATACCCATCTGTTCACCGGCACGGTTATGGAAAACATCCGCTACGGCAGGCTGGATGCCACCGACGAGGAGGTTATCGCCGCCGCCAAGACGGCCTACGCTCACAGCTTTATCACCCGCCTTTCCGAGGGCTACAACACCATGATCGAGGGGGACGGTGCTAACCTTTCCCAGGGTCAGCGCCAGCTGTTGAACATCGCCCGTGCCGCCCTCTCAAAAGCGCCCATCCTTGTTTTGGACGAAGCCACCAGCTCCGTGGATACCCGTACCGAGCGCCATATCGAAAAGGGTATGGATGCCCTCATGGCAGACCGTACCACCTTCGTCATCGCTCACCGACTCTCCACCGTCCGCAACTCCAACGCCATCATGGTATTGGAGCAGGGAGAGATCATCGAGCGGGGAAGCCACGAGTAGCTTCTCGCCATGGGCGGCAGATACTACGAGCTTTACACCGGCAAACGGGAATTGGATTAAAAGAACGCTCAAGGGACTCGTCCCTTGAGAATCCGGCAATTTATCAGGGCTGTGCCATTTCGGCACAGCCCTGTATTCTGCAAAATATTCTCCTTTTTCTTTGCCCTCACGATAGGTTTCTTTGGGGATTATAAAGGACCTTTCTTTTTCGAAAGAAAGGTCCTTAATGCGTTTTTATTCACACAACACGTTCACCGCAGAAAGCACGAACAACGCCGCCGTTTCGGTGCGCAGGATCCGTCCCCCCAGCCCTGCCAGGGAAAGTCCGTTATCCTTGGCGATCTGTACTTCCTCGGGAGAGATCCCGCCCTCGGGCCCGATGAGGAAGGCATAGCTTTCGGCACCCTTCTTTTCCTCCAGAATGTTGCGTACCGGCAGAGTGCCCTCACCCTCGTAGCACAGGAAAGCACAACCCGCCTTGGCCGCCTCGGCGCAAGCCTCCTTGTAGGAGATCAGCCCCCGCACCTCGGGAAGCACACAGCGCCCGCTTTGTGCCGCGGCGGAATCCGCGATCCTTTGCAGGCGAACCAGTTTTTTCTCCATGGCCTTGTCGTCGGGGCGTGCAACGCAACGGCTGCTCATGACGAATACGATCTCCGTAGCGCCCAGCTCCACCGCCTTCTGCACCACCGTTTCGGCCTTTTCGCCCTTGGGATAGCATTGATATACCGTCACTCCAAAGGGAAGCTCACTGGTGTCGGAGACACCCTCTCCCAGAGCAACCTCCATACAGCCCTCTCCGAAGGCCTTGATCACGCCGGGGTAGATGATGCCCTCCCCGTTGCAAATGGTCACCTTGCCCCCCACGGGGATCCTCAGCACGTTTTTTACGTGGTTGATGTCCATTTCGTTGGTAACCGTCGCCTGCCCGGGAGCGATCTCGGCGGGAGTGAGGAAGAGGCGTGGAATAAAAGCCATGGCAAAAAGCTCCTTATACTTGATTCTTCAAACAGAAGTATAACAGACCGAAAAGAAAAAGTCAACCGCCTTTTTCACCGCGGCGCGAGGAATGTCGAACGAAAAAGAGAGAAACCACTTGACAGAGCCGCGTAAAAAGCGTATAATACAAGCAGAAAAATGATTGCTTAACAAAACGAAGGAGGATTTCGTAATGGCAAATATGGAAAACGAAGAACTGTTTACCCTGACCGATGAGGAGGGTAACGAGAGCCAATTCGCATTGCTCGGTGAGCTTGAGCTGGACGGTCAGATCTATCTGGCATTGATCCCCGCTGATAACGACGATGCAGACGAGTACGTAGTTTTGAAGGTTGAGGTTGACGAGAACGGCGAGGAGCTGTTGGTCACCATCGACGACGATGACGAGTTCGACAAGGTTGCAGACGCCTTTGAGGATCAGTTCATGGGCGAGTTCGACCTGGACGTAGAGGAAGGCTCCGAAGGAGTATAAAACGCTACGCTTTCAATGAAAAGCACAAGTGCTTTTCATTGGTTTTTCGCCCTGCTTCCGCGCAGGGCGCGCCCCTTACGGGGTTCGCAACAAGTTGCGAATTTTTCTCCTGCCGCTAACCGCGGGGAGAAAAACCGATAAAGGTGTCTTTTTGCCCGAAGTGAATTCGGGCAAGCGACGCATTATTGTAATCGCTGCGCTTGGAGCCGAGGTACAATGAACCAACGGCTGTGAAAAGCCCTCTCGAAAATGCACTGCTGTGCAGGGCTTTTTCGAAGGGGTTTTCGATGTGGCGCAACCTGAACTACATGGTGCCGACATAGTTTTGGCGCCACTTATCCTGCCCGGTGCGTGCGGTTGAATGACCCACTCGCCCTATGTAAAAACCCACAAGAGAGAAAGGGAGCTCATATTCCAAAGTGGTGTGCAGGCCTCCCGCCTTGCCTTTCTGCGAGGCGGACGTTGGAAGTACTGAAGCGTTGGAGAGAGCACCCACCTGCACAGAGCAGGGTTTCTTCTCATGGGGGCACGGCCGTGGCGGGGCTTAATTCAAAAGTGAAAGACTCTTTCTTAACGGAAAGAGCCTTTTTCTTTTACTTGCGGTATTTCTTTAAGATCCCGTACCCGAAGATGCCTATCAAATACAAGATACACACCATGGGGATCACGTCGCCGATGAAGCCGTACACCGTTTTTTCTTGATACAAGGGCAGGTCTCCGTACACGATCTCCCGTGTCTGTATCCCGGAATACTGCAACAAGCTTCCGTCCTTATCAATGATGGCAGAAATGCCGGTGTTGGCGGCACGGAGCAAGGATTTCCCGCTTTCAACAGCGCGGAGCTTTGCATGGCGGAGATGCTGTGCCAAGGCGGCACTGTCTCCAAACCAACCGTCGTTGGTCACCACCACGTTAAAATCCGCATTGCAGGAAGCACCCTCCCG